>CANJKQ010000014.1 GCA_947474905.1 Pseudomonadota bacterium
CAGATCAACTCGGGGTCGCAATATCGCCAGGCGAACTGTGCCGCCGCCGGTATCCCGAGCAGCTTCAACTTCATCTATGCCCAGTCGCTCCGCTTCACCAGCGGCGGCAACGTCGCGGGTGGTGGTTCGGGCCTGAAGCCGGAAGTGTCGGACTCCTACACCTATGGCCTGGTGCTTGAACCGCACTGGGTCCCGGGTCTGTCGGCGACCGTCGATTATTACGACATCAACGTCACCAACGTGATCACCTCGCCATCGGCGCAGGGTATCGTCAATGCGTGCTATGACTCGCCGACCACGAACAACCAGTTCTGCCGCCTGTTCACCCGTAATCCGGGAACGGCAGCGACTGATCCCTATCGTATCGTGGAAGGCAGCCTGCTTGCGGTTCCGCTGAACTATGCAGGCCTGCGGTCGCGCGGTATCGACGCTGAAGTCGACTACAGCACCAAGCTGGGCAGCAACAGCCGCCTGTCGACCTCGGTGATCTATACCCACTATCTGGAAAGCACCTCGTACCTCGATCCGACCCAGCCTGGCTTCGGCTCGACGTCGATCGCCACGCTTGGCAACCCGCAGGACGTGTTCAACTGGAACGTCGACTTCAAGTCGAGCCGCTTCTTCGCGAACTATCAGCTGCGCTACCTGTCGCATCAGTCGGTCTGCGCCTATGAAGCGACGCACAGCTTCCAGGGTCGTGCGCCGACCAACGCGGACTGCTCTGAGCCGCAATATTACCCGGCGGTCGCGTATATGAACCTGCGTCTCGGCGTCATCGTCGCCAAGCAGTCGCAGTTCTACTTCGGCGTCGACAACTTCACCAACCAGAAGCCGCCGCTCGGCTCGACCGGTATCGGTGGTGGGTCGGGTATTTACGACAATATCGGCCGTCGCTTCTACGCTGGCTTCACCGTCAAGCTCTAAACGAAGCACCTCAATCGAAAGGGCCGGCATTTTGCCGGCCCTTTTTTTATGCCATCGTTACGCTGATGACTGTCTCGCCCCCTTTTGCGACCCAGGCGCAGGCACTGCTGGCGCAGCGCCGCAACGCCGAGGCGGTGGCGCTTGCCGAACGCGGCGCCGCCGCAGGCGACGCCCCCTCCCACATGTTGCTCGCGACCTGGTATCTGCGCGGCCCCCCCACCCCCAAACCGCGTGACCTGATTGCTGCGCGACACCATCTGCGACACGCCGTATCGATCGGCCATGTCGACGCGGCGCTGATGGAAATTGCACTGACCGCGAACGGATCGGGCGGTGCGGCTGATTGGCGGGGTGCACTCGATCTGCTTCGCCAGGCAGCACGCAACGATCATATCGCCAAGGCGCAGCTCGATCTGGTGTCGGCAATGATTATCGACGATCACGGGCGCCCCACCCGCGCCATTAACGGTATCGCGCGATCGGATCGTCCCGAGGTGCGTCACTATCGCGGCTTTTGCACGCCGGCGGAATGCCGCCACATCGCCACGACGGCTGCCCCCTGGCTGGCACCGGCGGTGGTGGTGGATGCGAGCGGACGCACCATCGCCCACCCTGTGCGCACGTCCGACAATGCCCTGATCGGGCCCGCGCAGGAAGATCTGGTCATCGCCGCGATCAATCGCCGCATCGCCAGCGCCAGCGCCACGGCCTATGATGCGGGTGAGCCGCTGGCGGTGCTGCGCTATCGGCCGGGTCAGCAATATCGGCTTCATTCGGACGCGCTGCCTGGCGTCGACAATCAGCGCGTCAAGACGTTCATCATCTATCTGAACAGCGGTTTTGCCGGTGGCGAGACCGAATTCCCCAAGCTCAACCTGCGCTTCGCGCCCCAGGCCGGCGACGCGATCGAATTCACCAACCTGTTGCAGAGCGGCGCCCCCGACCCGCTCGCATGGCACGCCGGATTGCCGGTGACGCGCGGTGAAAAATGGATCGCCACCCGCTGGATCCGGCGCGATCCCCATAATCCCTGGGCAGCGCCCTGATCCCGCACGGCATTGGCCAGGCGTTCAGCTGGTGACGATGTGCCCCAACCCCGTCAGCAATTCATATTGCGACATGCCACTGGCGGCGGCGGCGCGCGGTAAGTTGAAATCGAAGGTCAGCCAGTCGCCGGGTGCCATATCGGGCATGCGCGACACGTCGACGGCAGTCAGGTCCATCGATACGCGGCCAATGACCGGCAGCGGCACATCCCCCGCTTTAGCCCCGCCAGCGTTGGAAAAGCCCCGATAATAGCCATCGGCATAGCCCAGATGGAGGATGGCGACCTCGGTATCGACCACCGCACGATAGGTCGCGCCATAGCCAATCGTGTCGCCCGCCTTCAGGGTTCGGCGCTGGATGATCCGCGCTTCGGGTGCCACCACCTGGCGCATCGCCGCCAGCTCGGGCCGGGGAACGCCGCCGTAAAGCGCAAGGCCGGGGCGTGTCAGGTCAAACGCATAATCCTGGCCCAGCCCGATGCCCGCCGAGTTGGCGAGGCTCAGCCGCTGCGCCGGGACAACGCCCCTCAGCGTCGCCAGCCGATCGCGTTGACGCCCGTTCATCGCGACATCTTCATCCGCGCAGGCAAGGTGGCTCATCAACGTGTCGATCACCAGGCCCTCGCAGAGCGTCGCCGCTTCGTCCACGCCAATGCCGAGCCGGTTGATGCCGGTATCAACCATCACGTCGCAGCGGCCACCGCCCGCGCCACGCCAGCGGGCAATCTGGTCCGCGCTGTTCAATACCGGGCGGGCGAGCCCCGCCTGCGCCAGGGCAAGCGCGGTCGGCATATCGTCCTCAAACACGCCGTGAAGGACAGTCGTCGGCAGGCCGATCGCTGCCAGCGCCAGTGCCTGCGCCCAGGTCGCGACGAAGAAATCGCGGCATCCCGCTTCGGCCAGCACCGTCGCCACGCGCACCGCGCCCAAGCCATAGCCATTGGCCTTCACCGCCGCGCCGCATGCGGCACTGCCACTCATCCGGGCGAGGTCGCGCCAGTTCGCCGCCAGCGCTGCGGCATCGAAACGCAGGCGTAGCGGCGACGGGGGCGGATCGGGCAGCGTCATCATCGCCTTGCCGTTACCGGCCCGGGTCGCGCGACGCCAGCCCTGCGGCTAAAGCAGCGAGCCGTCAATCTGACCCGCTCCCCTTATCCGTTCGTGTCGAGCGACGTCGAGGCACGCTAGGCCGGACTCTGCGAGACCTCCAGTCCCTCGACGTCGCTCCGGACGAACGGATCGTCGTTAAGGCGCGATCCGTTAATGCGTCGGCCGGTCGTTGCTTTTCAGGCCAAACAGCGTGACGACCAGCGCCATCGCCACCACGCCCCAGGTATACCACAGCCCGGCATAGGGATTGCCCGTCTTCACCACGATGAACTGGCTGATAAACGGCAGGAACCCGCCGAAATAGCCCGTGCCGAGGTGATAAGGGATCGACATCGAGCTATAGCGGATGCGCGGCGGGAACATTTCCGCCAACAGCGCCGCGACCGGGCCAAAGGTGATCCCCGACAAGGCCGACAGCGCGATGATCGCCAGCAGGATGATCACCGTCTGTCGCGCGCCCGGCACCACCTTGGCAAGCGAATAGCCGTTCATCGCCAGCATCGTGTCGAGCGCGGCGGGACTGGTGTCACTCGCGGTCAGGCCGCCGATGGTGACAACGGTCGCCGGTTCCCTGACGGTGATATAGGCGACGCCTTTCTTGGAGAAATAGTCGAGCAGCCGCGAACATTTGTCGGCTTGCGTCTTGGCGAACACGTCGTAACGGCACTCGGGCCCCGATACGATGACCGGTGCCCGCGCCGACGCGCGCGCCAATGCGGGATTGGCGGCGTTGCCGATCGTCAGGAATATCGGAAACAGCAGGATGAGCGTGATCGCATAACCCATGACGATCGGCGTTTTCCGCCCGATCTTGTCGGACAGCCAGCCAAAGAACACGAACCAGAACAGCCCCGCCGCCGCGCCGATGCCGACCAGAATCTGCGCGGTCGTCTCTTCAACGCGCATCGTATTCTGCAGGAACGACAGCACGCTGAACATCGCCGTGTACCAGATCACTGTCAGGCCGGCGGCAATGCCAAACAGCGCGACGAACAGGCGGCGAAGATTGCCGGGATAGGTAAAGCTTTCGATGAACGGATTGACGGCCGTGTGGCCCGCGGCCTTCATCTCCTCAAACACCGGGCTTTCAGACAGCATCAGCCGCATCCAAAGGGACACCAGCAGCAGCAACAGCGAAAAGATGAACGGCAGGCGCCAGCCCCAATCCTCCCACACCTCGGGCGCGATCACCTGTTTGGTGCCAAGCACGACGGCGAGGGACAGGATGAAGCCGCCTGCGACGCTCGCCTGGATGAAGCTGGTGTAAAAGCCGCTCTTGCCGGGCCGCGAATGCTCGGCGACATAGATGGCGGCCCCGCCATATTCGCCGCCCAGCGCCAGCCCCTGCAGAATACGCAGCAAAATGACGATCATCGGCGCGGCAAGCCCAATCGCCCCGGCGGACGGCACCAGCCCGACCCCGGCAGTGGCGATGCCCATCAGCGTGATGGTGATGAGGAAGGTATATTTGCGCCCCAGCCGATCACCCAGATAGCCGAACAGGACGGCGCCGAGGGGCCGAAAGCCAAAGCCCACCGCAAAGCCCGCCCAGGCCAGCAGCGTCTGCACCATTTCATTATCGGTCGGGAAAAAGGTGCGGCCGATAATGCCGCTTGCCGCCAGCGTGCCGTAGATGAAGAAATCATACCATTCGAAGATGGTGCCGAGCGAGGAAGCGGCGATGACGAGCGGAACGCCGCTCGCCGCTTTGTCCCCGCTTCCCTCAACCGCTGCCGTTGCCATGCCTCACTCCCCTGTCCTTGGCCGCACGATGGCGGGGATTTGCGGCGGCGGCAACTGGCCATTGGTAATGACAAGGCTTCCCTAATAGCCCTCTCCCGCAAGCGGGAGAGGATTTTCAGGCGTTCAACAGCCGGATGATGCCCGAAAAATCGAGGCCACCCTGCCCCGCATCGGCAAAGCGCTGATATAGTTCTGCGGCGCGCGCGCCCATCGGGGTTTGGGCATGCGCGTCCTCCGCCGCTGCCATGGCGAGCTTCAAATCCTTCAGCATCAGCGCGACGGCAAAGCCGCCCTGGTAATCGCGATCCGCCGGCGTTTCGGGGCCGACGCCGGGGACGGGGCAATAGCTCGTCATCGACCAGCTCTGACCCGACGAGACCGAGCTGATGTCGTAGAATTTCTGCGCATCCAGCCCTAGTTTCTCGGCGAGCAGGAACGCCTCGCTCGTCGCCACCATCGTCGCGCCGAGCAGCATGTTGTTGCAGATTTTCGCCGCCTGCCCCGCGCCATTGCCGCCGGCATGAATGACCGCTTTGCCCATGGCGGCAAGGATCGGCTGGGCGCGCGCGAAGCCATCATCACTGCCGCCGACCATGAAGGTCAGCGTGCCGCCCGCCGCCGCCGCGATGCCGCCCGAAACGGGCGCGTCGACCGCGACCAGCCCCCTCGAAGCAGCCGCCTCCGCCACGCGCTTGGCGGTGGCGACGTCGATCGTCGAGCTGTCGATCAGCAGCGTGCCGGGCGTCGCGGCGGGGAAAACCGCATCGGTATAGACGCTGTCGACATGGTGGCCCGCCGGCAGCATGGTGACGACCACTTCGGCCCCCGCCACGGCGTCCGCCGCGCTCGCGACCGGCAGGCACCCCGCCGCCTTGGCCTTGTCGAGCGCGTCGGCCGACAAGTCAAACGCGCGAACGTCATGCCCCGCCTTGGCGAGGTTCGCGGCCATGCCCCCGCCCATATTGCCAAGGCCGATAAAGGCGATTGCGGTCATGCTTGTCTCCTAATCTTTTTTCGTCATCCCAGCGAAAGCTGGGATTGCTTCGTTGGTGTCGTCCGTGTCGCTAAGCGACCCCAGCTTTCACTGGGGTGACGCAGGGGCTCACCGCCCCGTCCAATTGCCCGGCCGCTTTTCGACAAACGCCGCCATGCCTTCCTTCTGGTCCTCAGTGCCGAACAGACCATGGAACAACCGGCGCTCGAACAATATGCCTTGCGCCAGCCCCGTTTCGAACGCGGCGTTGATCATCTCCTTGTTGGCGATGGTGGCAAGCGGCGGCATGGCGGCGATGGCTTCCGCCGTCTTCAGCGCCTCGGCGACCAAGTCAGCCGCGGGCACCACGCGCGCCACCAGCCCTGAGCGTTCCGCCTCGGCGGCGTCCATCACCCGCCCGGTCAGGCACATTTCCATCGCCTTGGCCTTGCCGATCGCGCGCGTCAGCCGCTGCGATCCGCCCATGCCGGGCGACACGCCAAGCTTGATTTCGGGCTGGCCGAATTTGGCGGTGTCGGCGGCGATGATGAAGTCCGCCATCATCGCGACTTCGCAGCCGCCGCCAAGCGCATAGCCCGCAACCGCCGCGATCCACGGCTTGCGCGTCGCCGTCACCCGCTCCCACCCCGCGAAGAAGTTGCTGGCGTACATATCGGCAAAGCCCTGGCCCGACATTTCCTTGATGTCCGCCCCCGCCGCAAATGCCTTTTCCGAACCGGTAAGGACCAGGCAGCGCTTGCCGGGATCGGCATCATAAGCGGCGAAAACCTTGATCAGCTCGGCAAGCACCTGCGAATTGAGCGCGTTCAACGCCTGTGGGCGGTTGAGGCGGACAAGAGTGACGGCGTCGTGGTGGTCGATGAGCAGGGTTTGATAGTCGGACATAATTGCTCCTGATCGTCACCCCAGCGAAAGCTGGGGTCTTTGGCCGCAAGCGCGGCCGTTATGGCACGCGACCCCAGCTTTCGCTGGGGCGACGGATGATTTAGGCAGGCGTCCACGCCTCATTATCCGGCAAGGGCGCAAAAATCTCGTCGATCAACGCCTCGGACACGCCTTCGGCGCTCGCCGGGTTCCACGCCGGCGCATTGTCCTTGTCGATGATGACCGCGCGGACGCCCTCAAGAAAGTCGTGGCGCATCACCACGCGCGCCCCAACGGCATATTCCTGGCGCATTTCGGCGGCGAAGTCGGGCATCGCCGCGCCTTGGGCGAGCAGGCGGAGCGAGACCTTCATTGTCTGCGGCGATTTGGTGCTGAGCGTCGCGAGCGTGGCACGCGCCCACTCGCTCTCATCGGCGGCGAGTGCCGCCAGCACGGCCTCCAGCTGATCGGCAGCGAACAGCCGGTCGATCGTCTCGCGGTGCGCGAGCAGCTTGGCCGCAGGCGGCGCAACCGCCAGCTCGGTCAGCACCGCCGCCACCGCTGCCGGATCAGCCGCGATCCGCGCCTTCGCCTCGTCCAGCGCCGCGCTCGGCAGATAATGCGTCGCCAGCCCCAGCGCGAGGCACTCGGCGCCATCCGCGCGATAGCCGGTCAGCGCCAGATACTGGCCCACCCGCCCCGGCAGCCGCGACAGATACCAGCCGCCGCCGACATCGGGGAACAGGCCGATGCCGGTTTCGGGCATGGCAAGCCGGGTATTCTCGGTCGCCACGCGATAGCGCGCCGGCTGGCTGATGCCGACGCCGCCGCCCATGGTGATGCCGTCCATGAACGCCACCACCGGCTTGGGATAAGTGAACAAGCGGTGGTTCATCCGATATTCGGTGTGGAAAAACGCCCGTGCCGCCACCCCGTCCTTCGCGCCCGATTCTGCCAGCATGCGGATGTCGCCGCCTGCGCAGAAACCGCGACCATCGGCATGATCGATCAGGACGATTTCGACCGCCGGATCATGCTCCCACGCCGCCAGCGCATCGAGGACCGCCGCGCACATGGCAGTGTTAAGGGCGTGGATGGCCTGCGGTCGATTAAGCCGAATGCGACCGGCACGGTGTTCGATGAAGGTGAGGACGTCGGTCATCAAATTCCTCCCCATTCATGGGGAGGGGGACCAAGCCGCGCAGCGGCTTGGTGGAGGGGGTTAGCGGCATCGGGAATCGCCTGCGGCCTCCCCCCTCCACCGCCTTCGGCGGTCCCCCTCCCCGAAAACGGGGAGGATATGCCAAAGCCCCTCACTGCCGGGTCAGCTCGCGGCCGACGATCATCCGCATCACCTGGTTGGTGCCTTCCAGGATCGAATGGACGCGCAGGTCGCGCCAGAAGCGTTCGATCGGGTAATCCATCAGATAGCCATAGCCGCCATGCAGCTGCAGCGCGCGGTCAACCACCGACGAGCCGGTGTCGGTCGCGAGGCGCTTCGCCATGGCGGCGAATTTGGTCTTGTCGGGCGCGTTGGCGGTCACCTTGGCGGCAGCGAGATAGAGCAGGGCACGCGCCGCTTCGAGCTCGGTCGCCATGTCGGCGAGCATGAACTGGGTGTTCTGAAAATCGCTGATCGCGGTGCCGAACTGCTTGCGGTCGCCGGTATAGGCAATCGCCTCGTCAAGACAGCGTTGCGCGCCGCCGAGCGAGCAGGCGCCGATGTTGAGCCGCCCGCCATCCAGCCCCATCATCGCGATACGAAACCCCTCGCCCTCGCCCCCGACCCGATTCTGAACCGGCACGCGCACGCCATCAAAAATCACTTGCGCGGTCGGCTGCGAATGCCAGCCGAGCTTGCGTTCATTCGCACCAAAGCTGACGCCCGGCATGTCCTTTTCGATGACCAGGCAGGTTATGCCCTTCGGCCCCTCTTCGCCGGTGCGGACCATCGTTACATAGACTTCGTTTTCGCCGCCGCCCGAAATGAACTGCTTGGTGCCGGTGACGACATAATGGTCGCCGTCACGCACGGCGCGGGTCTTGAGCGCGGCAGCGTCGGAGCCCGAGCCGGGCTCGGTCAGGCAATAGCTGGCGATCTTATCCATCGTGACGAGGCCGGGCAGATAATTCGCCTTGACCTCGGCCGATCCGAACCGGTCGATCATCCAGCTCGCCATATTATGGATGCTGATGAACGCCGATGTAGAGGGGCAGCCATAAGCCATTGCCTCCATGATCAGCGCGGCTTCCAGGCGGCCAAGGTTGATGCCGCCCGATTCCTCGCTGACATAGATCGCCGCAAAGCCCAGTTCGGCCGCTGCCTTGATCGTGTCGCGCGGAAAGACGTGTTTTTCGTCCCATTCACCCGCGAAGGGGGTAATCCGATCGGCGGTGAAACGGCGCGCCAGCTCCTGGATTTCGCGCTGGTCGTCGGTCAGGTCGAATTGTGAGGCGTGGTCTGATCGAGTCATGCCCGCGCCTCTAGCGCCGTTCGAACGCGAGCGCCATAACCCGGCCGTGGACCGATTGCTCGTCATCGACTCGGCGTTGCGTTTGCTGGCGATTGGCCAGTTGCTGCTGATCGCGCTGGTGATTGGCCGTGGGCGAGCGCCCCGCCCGATTCGCGCCGCGACCGTGGCGCTGTTGCTGGGGGTGAGCGCGTATCTGACGCTCGCCACGCCGATTTTCCTC
>CANJKQ010000015.1 GCA_947474905.1 Pseudomonadota bacterium
GATCGGCGCGACGCCAGCATAAGGGGAGCCCGATGGCCATCACGTCCGCCGGCACGGTCGCCGACCGCGTCAATACCGCCTTCATCATTGCCATTGTCGCGGTGGCGACGATTGGCGGTTTCATGTTCGGCTATGACTCAGGGGTGATTAACGGCACCCAGGCGGGGCTGGAGACGACTTTTGCGCTGTCAAAGCTCGGCACGGGCCTGAACGTTGGCGCGATCCTGATCGGCTGTTCGATCGGTGCCTTTGCCGCAGGCCGTCTGGCGGACCGGATCGGCGATGTTCATCGCGGCGCGCATCCTGGGCGGGCTGGGGGTCGGCGCGGCAAGCGTGCTGTCGCCCGTCTATATCTCCGAAGTGACGCCAGCGGCGATCCGTGGCCGCTTGTCGAGCCTGCAGCAGATCATGATCATCACCGGGCTGACCGGCGCGTTTTTCGTGAACTACGCGCTGGCCCGCTATGCCGGCGGATCGACCGCGATCTTCTGGTATGGCCTGCCCGCCTGGCGGTGGATGTTCTGGATGCAGGTCATCCCCGCGATCATTTATCTGCTGGCGCTGACGACCATCCCGGAAAGCCCGCGCTTTCTGGTGCTGAAAGGCCAGGCCGACAAGGCAGAGGCAGTGCTGGCGCGGTTGTTTGGCGGCCATGCGGCGCGGATCAAGGTCGCCGAAATTCGCGATTCGCTGGCGGACGATCACCGGCCGCGCCTGGCCGATCTGGTCAACCCCGCCACCGGCGGGGTGCGGCCCGTGGTGTGGGCGGGCATTGGCCTTGCCGTGTTTCAGCAGCTCGTCGGCATCAACATCGTGTTTTATTATGGCGCGGTGCTGTGGCAATCGGTCGGCTTCAGCGAGAATGACGCGCTCGTCACCAACATCATTTCCGGGCTGGTCTCGATTGCGGCGTGCGCGCTGACCATCGTCACGGTTGATCGCATCGGGCGCAAGCCGCTGTTGCTGGTCGGATCGGCGGGAATGGCGGTGACGCTGGGGCTGATGGCCTGGGCGTTTTCGACCGGCGCCCTGGGGCCTGACGGGCATCTGGCGCTGGCGCCCGGCATTGGCCGCATCGCGTTTATCAGCGCGCTTGCCTATTCCGGGCTGTTCAATTTCAGCTGGGGCCCGGTGATGTGGGTGATGCTGGGGGAAATGTTCCCCAACCAGATCCGCGGCAGTGGCCTCGCGGTTGCGGGCTTTGCGCAATGGTTTGCCAATTTCGCGATTTCGGTCAGCTTTCCCTGGGCCGCCGCGACCATCGGCCTGCCCGTCACGTACGGCTTTTATGCGGTGAGCGCGCTCGTCTCGTTCTTCTTCGTGCGCGCGCTGGTGACGGAGACGCGCGGCCGCGAGCTGGAGGCGATGGAGGGATAAGGCGCTGACGCGCCCGCGCCGGGCGCGCGAATTTAGGCAGCCAATCTTTAGCAAAGCGATGCTAGAGCCGCCGCGCAAACTGGGCAGAGGGAGCGGCGATGGCAATCCTGGTTACCGGCGTGGCGGGGTTTATCGGCGCGCATGTCGTCCGCCGCCTGCTCGATGACGGGCAAGAGGTGGTCGGCATCGACAGCCTTGATCCCTATTATGACGTGCAGTTGAAGCATGATCGGCTGGCGTGGATCGGCGCGCACCCCCATGCCGCGCATTTCCGGTTCAGCGAAACCACTATCGCCGACGAAACCGCGCTCGACGCCGCGCTGTCGGGCGTCACCCTTACCGGCATTGTCCATCTCGCCGCCCAGGCAGGCGTGCGCTATTCGATCAGCAACCCGCGCGCTTATGTCCGGGCCAATCTGGCCGGCCACCTCAACATGCTGGAGGTGGCGCGCGCGCTGCCCGGCGTGCACATGGTCTATGCCTCCTCCTCGTCGGTCTATGGCGCCAATAAGAGCGTGCCGTTTCGCGTCGAGGACCGGGTTGACCGGCCGATCTCGCTTTATGCCGCCACCAAGCGCGCCGATGAGCTGATGAGCGAAACCTATGCGCATCTTTATCGGATGCCGCTGACGGGCCTGCGTTTCTTCACCGTTTATGGGCCGTGGGGCCGCCCCGATATGGCGGTGTGGCTGTTTACCGACGCCATTCTGGCGGGCCGCCCGATCAGCGTCTTCAACGGTGGCGATATGGCGCGCGATTTCACCTATATCGACGATATCGTAACAGGCGTGGTGGCAACGCTGGCGCGGCCGCCCGCCGATGATGGATCGGCCAAGCCCGGCGGCAGCATCGCCCCCCACGCGCTTTACAATATCGGCAATCATCAGCCCGAGCGGCTCGACCGGCTGATCGCGCTGATCGAGGCGGCGTGTGGCAAGCCCGCCCTGCGCGAGGCAAAGCCGATGCAGCCGGGCGACGTGCCGCAAACCTTTGCCGATGTCAGCGCGCTGACCCAGGCGACCGGCTTCACCCCGGCGACACCGCTCGACCAGGGGATTGCGCGGTTCGTTGACTGGTATCGCGGCTATCGCGGGATGTGACGCGCGCTCGACAAATGATGCGCATGGCAGATGGCGACCGCCAGCGCATCGGCAGCGTCGGCGCCGTTGATCGTGACGCCCGGCAACAGCCGCTGCACCATCGCATGGACTTGCGGTTTTTCCGCATTGCCGACGCCGACCACGGCTTTCTTGACCAGCCGCGCGGCATATTCGCCGACCTCCAGCCCGCCGCGCGCTGCCGCCAGTAGTACAACGCCGCGCGCCTGCCCGAGCTTCAGCGTCGATTGCGGGTTGGCGTTGACGAACACTTCCTCGACCGCCGCCGCCTGCGGTGCATGATCGGCGATCAGCGCGGCGAGCATCGCGTCGAGATGGACCAGGCGGCGCGGCAGGGGCGCGGCGGCATCGGTTTTCAGCTGACCATTGGCGATATGGCCCAGCCGGTTGCCATCGGCGCGGATCACTCCCCAACCGGTGGTGCCAAGGCCGGGATCAAGACCCAGGATGATCATGGCCGCAACAATCGCCGCCGCGTGATGATGAGCGCGATGATGGCGAGGTGGATGAGGATGGCGATGGCAAGGCCAATGGCGTGCTCGCCCGCCGTCGCGTTGATCGTGACAAGCGCGATGGCGCCGAGCGGGACAAAGAGCAGCAGCGCCGTCGCCAACCCGGGATTATAGCCGAACCGGAGTGCGGCACCGCCATGGCCAAGCGCGTTCACCAGCATCAGATAGGGCGCCGCCAGCCCCGCGCCCGCCCCCCATGCCATTGCGGCATAAAGCGCGGTGATGTTGACTCCCCAGACACCGGGCAGGTTGATCCACCACACCGCCCGTGCGGTCAGCACGTCACGCCCCCCGCCCAATCGATCATTGACGAAGCGGCGAAACCGGTCCCCCCAATGTTCTTCCACTTGGTGCGCCATATAGGCGGGGCCGCACAGATAGATGAGCCAGGCCTGATCGCCGATCAGCGGCCGCAGCAACGGCGCCAACAGCAGCAGCACGGCACCGGTATAGACCGCCGAGACCACCCAATGCCCGGCCAGCGGCGTCAGCCAGCGCGCGCGGGCGGTCGTCACCCCAGTTTTTCCATCACCTCGTCGGGCACTTCATAATTGCCCCAGACCTGTTGAACGTCATCATCATCGTCGAGCGTGTCGATCAGCTTCAGCAGCTGGCTGGCATCGTCTTCGCCCACCGTCACCATTGTCTGCGGCCGCCAGGCGAGCTTGGCGCCTTCGGGCTCGCCGAGCACGGGGGTCAGCGCCTTGGCGACTTCGTGCAGGTCGCCTTGCGCGGTCCAGATTTCGTGGCCGTCCTCACTCGACGTCACATCCTCGGCACCGGCTTCCAGCGCCGCCTCAAACACCCGATCGGGGTCGCCCGCGCTGGCCGGATAGGTGATCATCCCCATCCGGTCGAAACCATGGCTGACCGATCCCGAGGCCCCCAGATTGCCGCCATTTTTGGACACCGCGGTGCGGACATTGGTGGCGGTGCGGTTGCGATTGTCGGTCAGCGCCTCGATGATCAGGCTGACCCCGCCCGGTCCGAAGCCTTCATAGCGGATTTCCTCATAATTCTCGGTATCGCCCTTGGATGCCTTGTCGATCGACCGCTGGATATTGTCCTTGGGCATCGACTGGGCCTTGGCGGCATTGATCGCGGCGCGCAGGCGCGGGTTCATGTCAGGATCGGGCAGGCCCATTTTGGCGGCGACGGTGATTTCGCGGCTGAGCTTGGAAAACATGCTGGAGCGCTTTTTGTCCTGCGCGCCCTTGCGGTGCATGATGTTCTTGAACTTGGAATGGCCGGCCATGGTCCCTCGAAAACAATCCGAATAGCTGATGAGCGTGGGGGCAGCCTTTGCGCATCTTGGGCAGCGTTGCAACGGCTGGTCGCGGCAAAGCGGCGCTTGGCACGGTTCGGCGCGACGGCACGCGAACCGCGGTGACGGCGCGGGCGTTCAGCCGCTCGCGTCCCGCATCCCGCCGGCGCCCCCATCGAAAGGATATGCCATGGCCGTCAAATTCGCCGCGACGATGAACGCGATCAACCGTGGGCTCGAAACAACGCGCCCGGCGCGCGGCGCCGACCTGATCGAGGATTGGGAGACCGCGCTCGCCGATATCGATGTACCGGGGACCAAGGGTATTTTGCGCGATCTCGCCGCCCTGCGCAAACAGCTGGAGGGGCCGGAAGCCAATGGTGACCGCGTCCACACCCTGCTCCACCGGCTGGGCGAGGCGGTCAGCAAGATCGCCGACCGCGCCGACACCAATCAGGAAAAGCTGCAACAGCTGGGCCAGGCGCTGACCGAGGCTGGCGAGGCCGATGCGGACGAGGAAGAAGATACCGATGCCGCCGCCAATCCCCGGCGCGCGCGCAAGCGGTAAGCAACCACGCCCTTCACCGCTTCAGGGGAGTTCGAGGTCGGCAATGCCCCACGGCCAGGACGGCAAGGGGTGCTGCTTCCCTCGAACTCTCTTGAAGCGGGATAAGGCCGCCTCAAGCGAAAGCAGGGGACTTGCGCAGCTGCTGGTACGCGTCGATCACTGCTTGCAGGCGCGCTTCGTGGCTGCGATCGCCGCCATTGCGGTCGGGGTGATATTGGCGGACGAGCTCGGAATAGCGGCCGCGCAACGCCCGGCGATCGGCATCCGCCGCAAGGCCCAGCACTTTCAACGCCTGGCGATCGCCCGCCGACAAGGGCTTGCCGTCGCGGCGCGGCGGCTCTTCCGCTGCCCGCGCGCGGAAACGCGTGCCGATCGCATCCAAGGGATCGGCGAAATCGGCCCATATCGGCGGGCGATCGGCGCCGGCACTGGCGAACGCCCGCGTCTCGCGTTCCCACCCGGCATAGGGGCGCTGCGCCGCCGCAATCTCCTCCGCGCTCATCCCTGCGAAGAAATTGTACCGCGCGTTGAACTCGCGGACATGCTCAAGGCAAAACCATTGGTAATCGGGCGGCCGATCGCTGGGCAAGCCTCCCTCGGCCCGGGGCGCGCGAAACTCGCCCGGCTGGTCGCACCCGGGCCAGGCGCAATTGTGTCCCGTTCCCGCCACCCGGCCATGGAACCGCGCGCCCGGCCGGTCCTTCTTCACATTCTCGCGCGCCACCCAGGCTCCCCGATGTCCAAAAACCCGCTATATAGGGCGCATGACCGACCCTGCCACTGGCCCCGTCGCCCGCGAAATCACCGCTCGTCTCAATGCCGCGCTCGCCCCCAGCCGGCTCGATGTGATCAACGACAGCGCGCATCACCATGGCCATATGGGGGATGACGGATCGGGCGAGTCGCATTTCACCGTCGTCATCGAAAGCGCCGCCTTTGCGGGTCAGGGCCGGGTGGCGCGGCAACGGCTGGTCAATCGGGCGCTGGGCGATCTGATGGCAGGCACCGTCCATGCGCTTGCCATCCGGGCGACCGCGCCCGGCGAGGCATGATGGCGAGCGACGCCACCCGCGCGCCGCGCCCTGCCGCGCGGCTGTTGCTGCTCGATCCACAGGACCGGCTGCTGCTGTTTCGCTTCACGGCGGAGGATCGCCCGCCTTTTTGGTGCACCGCAGGCGGCGCGGTTGACCCGGGCGAGAGCTTTGAGGACGCAGCGCGGCGCGAATTGCGCGAGGAAACCGGGCTGGAGCTTGATCCGGGCGGCGAAGTGGCGCGGCGCGAGGTGGCCTTCACCACGCTGGAGGGCGTGCCCGTGATCGGCGATGAGCGCTATTTTCTGATCCGCACCGCCACCACCGATATTGCGACGCACGGCCATACCGAGCTTGAACGGCGCGTGATGCAGCAATGGCGCTGGTTCACCCGCGAGGAGCTGGCGAGCTGGCCCGAGACGATCTATCCGCGCGACATTATCACGATGCTGGACGCACTGACGGCGACCTTGCCTGTAGAGTAACAGCCTTCGTTTAGAGTAACACCGCTCGTCCCGAGCGCCGTCGAGGGGCGGGCGGCCTGCCCCCGTGTCTCGACTTTGCTCGACACGAACGGTTGAAGGAGAAGGGCATGACGCACCAACCCGCAGACGATTTCATCCTGCGCACCATTACGCCCGTCACGCATGACCTGGGCGGCTTCAAGGTGGCGCGCACGCTGCCCGGCAAGCCGCACACCATGATCGGGCCGTTCATCTTTTTCGATCAGATGGGTCCGGCGCGGCTGGACGCGGGGCAGGGGCTCGACGTGCGGCCGCACCCGCACATCAACCTGGCGACGGTGACCTATTTGTTCGCGGGTGCGATCGACCATCGCGACTCGCTCGGTACCTTCGCGACGATCGAGCCCGGCGCGGTCAATCTGATGACGGCGGGGCATGGCATCGTCCATTCCGAGCGGTCGCCCCAGGCCGAACGGCTGAAGGGGCCAGATTTGTCGGGCATCCAGACCTGGCTGGCGCTGCCCGAGGCGGATGAGGAGCGCGATCCGGCGTTCGAGTATGTCGGCCGCGACGATTTGCCGATGCTGACCTTTGGCGGCGCGCGCGCCCGCGTCATCATGGGCACGCTGTGGGGCGTGTCGGCGCCGACGACGACCTATGCCGCGACACTCTATGCCGATATCGCGCTCGACCCCGAGAGCGCGGTGCCGATCGATGCCGGCGCGGAGGAGCGGGCAGTGTATCTCGCGCTGGGCGAGGCGAGCATCGATGGCCTGCCCATGGTGCCGCAAACGCTATATGTGCTGGCGCCGGGCCATGCGGCGACCTTGCGGTCGGCGCGGGGCGGTCGCGTCATGCTGTGCGGCGGCGAAGCCTTTGCCACGCCGCGCCATGTCTGGTGGAATTTCGTGTCGTCGAGCCGCGACCGCATCAATCAGGCCAAGGACGACTGGAAAGCGCAGCGCTTTGCCAAAGTGCCCGGCGACGAGCAGGAATTCATCCCCATTCCCGAGGTGGTGAAGACCAGTTCAGAATGATATACCGTATCAGCAATTAAATGATATCAATACTTTAAACGGTCATCGAGTTGTCGCTGACCGGTCATCGATCCCTTTTACCGGCCAAGGTGCCTTATCGCCGCCGGTATTGGCCAGCGGCGCCAATTGGGGGTCAAAAGAACCATGAAAGATGCCGCTCTGGCGCTTGCCTTCGCGCCGCTCACCCTGTTTGTCGTCACCCCCGCTGCGGCGCAGTCGCAGGCGGCCGATAATGGGCCGACGCAAGCGCCCGGCAAGGACACCGACATCGTCGTGACCGCCCGGCGCCTCGACGTGGCGCGCCAGGAGCAGAAATCGGCGCTCAACATCGTCAACATCCAGCCGGCAGAAGAAATCGTCAAATATCCCGATTTCAACGCCGCCGAAGCGCTGGGCCGCGTGCCCGGCGTCAGCCTGGCGATTGACACCGGCGAGGGCCGCTTCGTCACGATCCGCGGCATCGATTCCAACCTGAACGGCACCACCTTTGGCGGTGTCACGCTGCTCAACACCCAGCCGGGCGGCACCTATTTCGGTGGCGGCGGCCGCGCGGTCGAGCTCGATACCGTGCCGATCGGCTCGATCGACCGGCTGGTCGTCACCAAGACCGGCCTGCCCGATCATGATGCGGAAGGTCTGGGCGGCTCGGTCGAGCTCACGCCGCGCACCGCTGCGGGCGTGACCAAGCCTTTTGTCGAAGGAACGCTGGGTGGCGGTTATGAGCCGTTTCGCGGCAATGGCGACGTGTTCCGCGCCGAAGTGACGGCGGGCAGCACGTTTGGCGCATCGCACAATCTGGCGCTGGTGCTGACCGGCTCGTTCCATGGCGACAAGCGTGGGTTCGATGACGTGGAGCCGGGCTTCCTCGACGATGGCACGGTGCCCAACACCGCGCTCGATTCGGTCGACTTGCGCCGGTATAATTACCACCGTCGCCGCTTCGGCTTTGGCGGCGAGCTGCGCTGGACCCCCAGCGACACCAGCCTCTACTATATTCGCGCCAATAACGCGGGCTATACCGAGTCGGTCAACCGCCAGATCCTGCAATATCGCAGCCTGGGCGACGTGCTGAACCCCGATCCCGCCAATGCGCCCAACGGCTATATCGCGGGCGCCGCGCAAGCGCGATCAACGCTGCGCGATGAGCAGGAAACCCACCTCAACTTCATCCTCGCCGCCGGTGGTCGCAACGATCTGGGCGGCGTGATCATCGATTATCAGGGCGCCTATACCTCGGCGACCTATCATCGCGATTATGACTTTGGCAGCCAGTTCCGCCAGTCGGGCACCTTCTCGGTGCGTTATGACAACATCACCAATATCGGCTATCCGCGGCTGGTTCCGGTGGGTTTTGATCCCAACAACCCCAACCAGTTCACGCTGCGCCAATACACCAACGCCACCGAGCGCGCGTTTGACCGCGAATTTTCGGGTGCGCTCAACGTGACGGTGCCGACCGGGCTGCTCGGCGCCAAGGGCGAGTTCAAATTTGGCGGCAAGCTTCGGCTGCGCGACAAGATCGATCAGCCCTATCGCTTCAGCTATGCGGTGCCCGCAGGCATCACGCTGAATTCGGTGCGCGGCGGCGGCCCCTATACCGATTTCTACAAGGGCAATTATTCGGTCGGCTACAGTCCCAGCGCGCCCGTGCTGCGGCAGATTTTCGCGCCGTTGACCCCGACTGGCGGGCTGAGCCAGGGCGGCTATTTCAACGACACTGAAAATGTCTATGCGGGCTATGCCCAATATACCGGCACTTGGGGCAAGTTCGGCCTGCTCGCCGGTGTTCGTGTCGAAGCGACCGATGGCACTTATCGCAGCCTCGCGACCGGCGATGCCTCGGGCCAGGTATCGCGCACGTCGCGCTACACCAACGTCTTCCCGACGGTGCAGCTGCGTTATGACTTCACCCCCACGCTGCTCGCGCGCGCGACCTATTCGACGGGCATTAGCC
>CANJKQ010000016.1 GCA_947474905.1 Pseudomonadota bacterium
AGCCCAAACCCCGCTTCTAACCAATCAAGATTGCCCGGCTCTGGTTCCGGTGCTCGATACGACGCTACCGCCTCGCGGAGCACCGCCGCGCGCGACGTGCCGCGTTGTTCCGCAATGCGATCAAGCCGCTTGATCTCGTCGTCAGGCAAATCAGCGAGGATGCGCGTCATAATGATATACTGATATCATATCGTGATATCATCTGTCAGCTTTTTTCCGCGCGGTCATTTTTTCGCGGAAGCGCGCCGCCCAGCCGGGCTTGGCTTCTTGCGGCGGGCGGACCAAGGCAAGGGCATCGGCTTCGACATTTTTCGTCACTACTGATCCCGCCGCCACGATCGCGCCTGCGCCGATGCTGACCGGGGCGACAAGCGCCGAGTTGGAGCCGATGAACGCGCCCGTGCCAATCTCGGTCTTGTATTTGAAAAAGCCGTCATAATTGCAGGTGATCGTGCCCGCGCCGATATTGGCGTCGGCGCCCACGCTCGCATCACCGAGGTAACTCAAGTGATTGGCCTTGGCGCCTGTGCCCAGCGTCGCGTTCTTGACCTCGACGAAATTGCCGACCCGCGACTTCGCGCCCAGCACCGCGCCGGGCCGCAGCCGGGCGAAGGGGCCGACGCTGGCATTGGCGCCCACGGTTGCGCCCTCCAGATGGCTGAAGGCGTGGATCACTGCCTTGTCGTCGATCCTCACCCCGGGGCCAAACACCACGTTCTGCTCGATCACGACGTCGCGACCCAGCGTGGTGTCGTAGGCGAACCACACCGTGTCCGGCGCGATCAGTGTGACGCCATCGGCCATTGCCTGCGCACGGCGGCGCTGCTGCCAGCTCGCTTCGACCGCCGCGAGCTCGCCCCGGCTGTTCACGCCGGCGACTTCCTCGGCATCCGTCTCGATCACCGCTGAGACGCGGCCGTCGCCCGCCGCCAGCATCACGATGTCGGGCAGATAATATTCGCCCGCCGCATTGTTGTTGCCGACCCGCGCGAGCAGCGCGAACAGATCGGCGGATCGCACTGCCATCAGCCCCGAATTGCACAGCGTCACCGCGCGCTCTTCGGCCAAGGCATCCTTAAACTCGACCATTTCGCTGATCCGGCCATCGCCATCGGCGATCACCCGGCCATAAGCGCCCGGATCGGCGGGGCGGAAGCCCAGGACGACGCAGGCGGGATCGTCGGCAGCGTGGAGCCGCTCGATCATCCGCCGCATCGTCCCGGTCGTGACCAGCGGCACGTCGCCATAAAGGATCAGCACGTCGCCATCGAAACCCGCCAGCACGCCCTTGGCCTGCTGCACCGCATGGCCGGTGCCGAGCTGCTCGGCCTGCAGCGCGGTCTTGATGCCGAGCGGCGCCACGGCGGCCTCCACCTGCTCGCGCCCCGCGCCCGTCACCACCACAATCTCGGCAGGCTCCAGCGCTTGCACGCTTGCGGCGAGGTGAAGCAGCATCGGCCGCCCGGCAATGGGGTGGAGCACCTTGTGCAGGTCAGACTTCATGCGCGTGCCCTTGCCCGCGGCAAGGATGATGGCGGCGAGGGGCGAGGTGGTCATGACGTGAGCCTTTAGCGGGTTTTCCAGTCTGCTCAAACCGACCTGCTCCGCTTGCCCTGAGCTTGTCGAAGTCTGTCCTGAGCGCCTGCCTTGGCAGGCAGCCGAAGGGGGCCGCTCTTCGTGCCGCACGCGACATACTCGTGGATCGGAAGGGCGGTGCTTCGACAAGCTCAGCACGAACGGATTTTGGGTGCTAGGCTTGCCAATGCCACTGGCTTGCTGGCACCAGCATCCGCCATGACCTTTCCCTTCGACATTGTCGGCTTTGATCTCGACGGCACGCTGCTCGACACCAGCGAGGATCTGCGCGCCGCGGTCAACCACGCGCTTGGCCTGGCCGGGCGGCCATTACTGAGCGTCGAGGAGGTCAAGCCGCTGATCGGCGCGGGCGCCAAGAACACGCTGATCAAGGCGCTGGAGGAAACCGGCGGCCTGCCGGAAGATTTCCGCCCGCTCTACAAGGATATGCTGCGGTTCTACGAAGCGCATGTCGCTGACCACACCCGGCCGTTTGACGGTGCGGTCGCTGCGCTTGATGCGCTGGCGGCCCTGGGGGTCAAGACGGCGGTCGTCACCAACAAGTTTGAGGCGCTGGCAGTGAAAGCGCTTGGCGAGCTCAACCTTACCGATCGCTTCCTTACCATCATCGGCGGCGATACGCTCGGCACCGCCAACGCCAAACCTTCGCCCGCGCCGATCCATGAGATGATCGCGCGCGCCGGGGGCGGCCGCGCCGTGTTTATCGGCGATTCGATCTATGACATTCAGGCCGCGCAAAATGCCGGGGTGCCCAGCGTCGCGGTCAGCTTTGGTTTCCTGCTTGGCCCGGTCGAGGAACTGGGTGCCGATGCGATCATCGACCATTTTGACGAGCTTATCCCCGCGCTCGAGCGGCTTGGCCGGGGATGACGCCGCTTGAGGCGGTTGCCGCCGTCCTCGTCCTTGTCAACGTTGCTCTCGTCGCGCGACGATCCTTGTGGAACTACCCTGTCGGCCTTGCCGCCGTGACTTTATACGGCGTCATCTTTTTTCGCGCGCGTCTCTATAGTGACGCATTACTGCAAATCTTCTTCTTCATCGTCCAGTTTTATGGCTGGATTAACTGGACGAGAATCAAGAGCGCAACCGGCTCGGTCGTCGTCGAGCGGCTGGGTTGGCCGCAACGGATCGGCTGGGGCGCCGGCATTGGCGCCGCGACGATCGGCTGGGGCTGGCTCGCGCACCGCTTCACCGACGCGGCTTACCCCTGGTGGGATGCCAGCGTGGCGATGATGAGCATCGCCGCGCAAATCCTGATGTCTCGCCGCGTCATCGACAATTGGTGGCTGTGGATCGCGGTCGATATCGCCGCGATCGGCCTTTATGCCGCCAAGGATTTGTGGCTGACGGCGGCGGTCTATCTCGTGCTGCTCGCCATCTCGGTCTGGGGTCTGATCGACTGGCAACGGTCGTGGCGCGGGGCGGCGGTGTGACGCATCCCCGCACCATCTGCCTGCATGGGCCGGAAAGCACCGGCAAGTCGACGCTGATCGGCCGGCTCGCCAAGCATTTCGACACGCTGTTCGTGCCCGAATATGGCCGCACCTTTGCGGAGCGGCGCGGTGTCGACTTCACCATGGCCGATCTGGTCACCATTGCCGAAACCCATGACGCGATGACGCAAAGCGCGCTGGCGACGGGCGCTGATCCGCTGTTCCTCGATACCGATCCGCTGATGACGGCGGTGTGGGCCGATATGCTGTTCGGCACGCGCGACCCGTGGTTTGCGCGCTGGAAGGGAACCGCCGATCTCTATCTGCTGCTCGATATCGATTTGCCCTGGGTTGATGACGGGACGCGGATGTTTGGCGATGAAGCGGCGCGGCAGCGTTTTTTTGAGCTGTCAAAGGCTGAACTCAGTCGCCGCGGTGTCGCCTGGACGCTGGTGGGCGGTGCGGGGGAGGAGCGGTTCGACCATGCGCTGGCCGCGCTGCATGAAGCGGGGGTCGCCGATTAGCGGCATGCTTGCGACACGCATTGGCGGCGTGGGCGGGGAATCCGCCGGATCACGCGCTTGCCCGCGTCGACTCGGCACCCCGCGCGAGCGCAGGCCCCGTCCCGACCGCTCCGACTGACGGCTCGGCATCCCATCGGTTCCGGTCATTAGCGCGGCTTTGCTGACAGAACGCCCGCCTTTATACCGCGTGCATGACCAATATGAGCTGGGCGCCCGCCCCCGATAGCGACATCACAATACGCCGGCTGACCGCCAATGGCATTGATTTCGAGCTGGCCGAGGCGGGGGCGGGGGATCGGCTGGCGCTGTGCCTGCATGGCTTTCCTGAGCTCAATATCAGCTGGCGCCATCAGGTGCCGCTGCTCGCGGCGAAGGGCTGGCGCGTCTGGGCGCCCAATTTGCGCGGCTATGGCACGACCACGCGACCGGGCGGGATTGCGGCTTACCATCTCGACCGGTTGTGCGACGACGTCGCCGCGCTGATCGACGCCAGCGGCGCGCGCGAGGTGATGCTGGTTGCGCATGACTGGGGGGCTATCATCGCCTGGACCTTCGCGATCCGCCGGGTGCGCCCCTTGTCGCGGCTGGTCATCATGAACGTGCCGCACCCGCTCGTCTTCCAGCGCGAGCTCAAGTATTGGCGGCAGATCCGGCGGAGCTGGTATGTCTATTTCTTCCAGCTGCCCTGGCTGCCCGAATGGGGTCTGACCCGGCGCGGCGGAGCAGCGATCCGCCGGGTGTTCCGCGACATGGCGATCGACAAAAGCCGCTTCCCGCGTGACCTGCTCGATGTCTATGCCCGCGCTGCCTGCCAGCCGGGCGCGGCGACGGCGATGGTCAATTACTACCGCGCCAATTTCCGCGACGGTGCCTATTTCCAGGCAGGCAATGGTCGCGTTGACGTGCCGACGCTGATGATCTGGGGCGAGGAAGATACCGCGCTCAACATCCACTGCACCGACGGCACCGACGCCTATTGCGCGGACTTCCGGCTCGAACGCCTGCCCCAGGTATCGCACTGGGTGCAGCAGGAAGCGCCCGAGCGGGTGAACGCGATATTGGGGGAATGGCTGGCGGCGTCGCCCTAATCCCCGATAATTGAGTACGAAGCTTGCCCAGTGGCGGCGATTGAAATTGCTTAATCCTGCGGTTGTGCGATAGCTCTGCCAAGTCGACGCGCGAATCGGGGGGGATACCGTGAAGGCTCATACTGCTTTGCTGTTGGTTTTTGCTTGGCTGGTTGCACCGGTGACGGTCATGGCGCAAACCCGGCCCGTTGGCGCTAAGCCTGTGGTCGCCATTTATGAAATGGATGACGTTGCCCATAGCGGGCAGGCCGAAACTTTTTCCAGAATGATCGAAACGTCGATAGCGGCGACGAGCAAGTTTCGCATTATCGAACGGCAAAATCTCGATAAGCTGGTTAGCGAGCAAGTGCGGGCCAAGTCTAACCTCGTCACCACGCGCACCCCTGGCCGCGTTGTTGGATTTGAGGGCGCGGACTTCCTTATCTATGGCTCGATCACCTCGACTTCGGTCAGCAAGAAACAGGACTTTGGCTCCACCTTTGGCCTGCACCTTATGGGTGGCGCTCAAGGTACCACTTGCTCAAATACCATTGTTACCATTGGGATAGACATCAAGATCACCGACGCGGACAGCGGCGAAGTTCGTTATGTCAACCATATCGATGAAACGGGAAAATCGGCCGCTGCCTGCGGGTCTGACGGGCAAGTCGATCTGAGCCTGTTGCTGCGTTCTGCGGCCGAAAAAATTGCAACTGGGCTGGTAACGACCATCTATCCCATTCAGGTGGCGGCGGTACAGCCCGACGGGGTCATTGTCCTCAACTATGGCGAGGGGACGTTGCTCCCCGGCGCTGTCATGACCGTCTTTACCAAGGGCACGCCAATCACGGACCCGGCATCTGGAGAAGTTATCGGCAATACCGAGATCAAGCTTGGCTATATCCGTGTTACTGACATTACTGGTCGGGTTTCGCGCGCTGTGGCGATTTCGGAATTCGGCGCACCGCCGCCGGTTGGGGCTATCGCACGGCCGATCAGCGCGTCAGAGCAGAATGATCTAGCACACAAGCGCAAGCACTGAGCTGAAACGAAGGAGGGGGGCATGCGCTCCACGTGGACGATTAACTGTGCGCGGTTGGTGATTGCGATGCTGCCGACTTTGGTCTTGGCGGTGTCGCCCGCGCAAGCCCAAGGGGGCCCCAGCTTTAGCGTCGGCCAGATATCAAGCGCCAAAAGCTGCACCGTTTATGAAGAGTCCGCAGGCCGGGCAGGTGTGGTCGTGACGCCGCACCTTGTGGCTGCGTACGAATCGTGGCGGACTTGGTTGGTCAAGGACTGTGTCGACCATTTCGCGTCGCTCCGGACCAGCCTGCAAGCTGCGCTGGCTTCGGCGGGCAGTCTCGCCATACGCACGCGCGGGGGGCATTATAGTGTCTCGGGCGTGATATCGGATGTCAGTGGCGGCGGGGACCGGCCGACACCCGAAGCGCCAGACGGCATGAAGTTCGCGATATCGCGCAACTTGATGACGGTGAACATGGACATCGTGGTCCGAGATGGCGCCGGCCGCGTTGTCTTTGGCGGCGTTCTGACCAAGACGATTGAAGTAGGGTCGGACATAAAGACGGGTGATTATCGCGCCACCAGCAATATGTCGGGCGAGGCGGGCTATACCCGGCTTCAACATGAGGTGGCGCAGGCGGTGGCGCGCATGGTTGCATTTCATTTCGATCCGTTGCGGATCACGATGGTCAATGGAAAGATCATCGGGCTGAATTACGGCGCGCCGTTGCTGCCGCTGGGGACGATCGTTCAGGCAATCGGCGCTGACGGCTTGCCGTTACGCTATCACGTCATCGCTGCCGCCGATGGCAGCTCGACCGCTCAGCTCGACGGCGATGGCGATTATCAGTCGCTTCAGCCGGGCGCGCCAGTCACGGCTATTGAGGCGGATGATCCCGCCGCTAACCAACGACGGTTTAACCGCGTCGATTTGCCATGACCGTGGCTGCGATGCATTTCGTAAGCCGATATTGTTGACTGGTGGGGCAGACGGCGAAGGACGATCCGTCGGCTGATTGCGTTTTTCGTTGCGCTTGCTAGGGCGCGTTCATGTCAACGCCGCTTTCGCATTTACGCAATTTCTCGATTATCGCGCATATCGACCATGGCAAGTCGACGCTCGCCGACCGGCTGATCCAGACGACGGGCGGCCTTACCGAACGCGAAATGTCCGAGCAGGTGCTCGACAATATGGACATTGAGAAGGAGCGGGGAATCACCATCAAGGCGCAGACGGTGCGCCTGGCCTATAAGGCGCGCGATGGCGAGACCTACACGCTTAACCTGATGGACACGCCCGGCCATGTCGACTTCGCCTATGAGGTTAGCCGGAGCCTGGCCGCCTGCGAAGGCGCGCTGCTGGTCGTCGATGCCGCACAGGGGGTCGAGGCGCAGACGCTGGCCAATGTCTATCAATCGATCGAGCATGACCATGAAATCGTGCCCGTCATCAACAAGATCGACTTGCCCGCCGCCGAACCCGAAAAGGTGAAGGCGGAAATCGAGGAAGTCATCGGCCTCGACGCGGCCGACGCGGTGCTGACCAGCGCCAAGTCGGGCATCGGCATTGACGATGTGCTTGAGGCGATTGTGCGCCGCATTCCCTCGCCCAAGGGCGATCCCGACGCGCCGTTAAAGGCGATGCTGGTCGATAGCTGGTATGATCCCTATCTGGGCGTCGTCATCCTCGTCCGCGTCATCGACGGCGTGCTGAAAAAGGGCCAGCTCGTCACTTTCATGCAGGCGGGCACCCAGCATCTGGTCGATCGCGTCGGCTGTTTCCGCCCCAAGATCGAGCAATTGACCGAGCTTGGCCCCGGCGAAATCGGCTTCATCACCGCGCAGATCAAGGAAATCGCGCAGGCGCGTGTCGGCGATACGCTGACCGACGCCAAGCGCCCCGCCGCCGCGCCGCTCCCCGGCTTCAAGGAAGTGCAGCCGGTGGTGTTCTGCGGGCTGTTTCCGGTCGACGCCAATGATTTCGAGAAGCTGCGCGACTCGATCGGCAAGCTCAGGCTCAACGATGCCAGCTTCAGCTTCGAGATGGAGACCAGCGCGGCGCTCGGCTTCGGCTTTCGTTGCGGCTTCCTCGGGCTGCTCCACCTTGAAATCATTCAGGAACGCCTGACCCGCGAATATGATCTCGACCTGATCACCACGGCACCCTCGGTCGTGTATCAGATCGAGCTGAGCCATGGCGGCGGGCAGATCGAGCTGCACAACCCCGCCGACATGCCCGAACCAAATCGGATCGCGACGATTGCCGAGCCATGGATCGAGGCGACGATCTACGTGCCCGACGAATATCTCGGTTCGATCCTCAAGCTCTGTCAGGATCGGCGCGGCATCCAGAAGAACCTGACCTATGTCGGCGGTCGCGCACAGGTGACGTACGAACTGCCGCTCAACGAAGTCGTGTTCGATTTCTATGATCGGCTGAAGTCGATCAGCCGCGGCTATGCCAGCTTCGATTATCACCAGATCGGTTATCGTGAGGGCGATCTCGTCAAGATGAGCATCCTCGTCAACAACGAACCGGTTGACGCACTCAGCATGATCGTCCACCGCATGGCCGCCGAGGCGCGCGGACGGCATATGTGCGAGCGGCTGAAGGACCTCATCCCACGCCATCTGTTCAAAATCCCGATCCAGGCGGCGATTGGCGGCAAGGTGATTGCGCGTGAGACGATCGCCGCGCTCAGGAAGGACGTGACCGCCAAATGCTATGGCGGCGATGCGACGCGCAAACGCAAACTGCTGGAAAAGCAGAAGGAAGGCAAAAAGCGGATGCGCGAATATGGCTCGGTCAGCATTCCGCAGGAAGCGTTCATCGCCGCGCTCAGAATGGGCGACGAGGGGTGAGGGCGTAGGCTTTATTTCGCGCCGCCATCGCCAAATCCCAAAACGGGTGCGCCATCGCCGTTCGCGCTTGACGCGCACGCGGCAACGACCCAAATGCATATTGAGTGCGCTGGGACGTAACCAAAGGGCAGGGCGATGATCGCGACGTGGACCACCGCACTGCTGATGTCGAGTGCCGCCCCGGCCGATCCGGTGGTTGCGCCGATCACGATCGATGCCGCCGCGTTGGCCCAGGCCGATCAGCAGGCGACGCCGACAGCACCGACGGCGCCCCCCGCTGCCCCCGCACCATCCCCCGCCGCGCCCCCCGCCGCGCCCCCCGCTGCCGCGCCGGCGCCGCCAACCGCCGCGCCGTCGCCGACCAAGCCCAAGCCGGGCAGCGAGATCACCGTCACGGGCCAGCGCGGCCATGCGCCGGGCGATCCGCTGGAGGCGACCAATTTAAAATCCTATCAAGTCACCGAGAAAGTCGACAAAGCGGTCTTCGCACCGATGGCGCTGGGCTATAAACACGCCGTGCCCAGTCCGGTGCGCGGTGGCCTGCGTCACTTGCTGTTGAATCTTGATGAGCCGATTGTGTTCGTCAATTACCTGTTGCAATTCAAGCCGGGCAAGGCGGCGGAGACCTTGGGCCGCTTCACCATCAATTCCACCATCGGCGTGGCGGGGTTGATGGATGTCGCCAAGAACAAGCCATTTC
>CANJKQ010000017.1 GCA_947474905.1 Pseudomonadota bacterium
CAGCCGCCGCGTCACAGCGGGATCGAGCGTGGCGGGATCGGCGGCGACCGGAAAGGCAGACAGCGCCAGCACGGCGCCGGCCAGGAAGGTGCCCACCCCCGTCGTCGTTTTCTGGATGAAAAAGGAACCGGCGAAAAACACGCCTTCGGATCGCTGGCCCGTGCTGAGCTCGGCTTCCTCGACCACGTCGGACAACATCGCCGAACCCAGGATGAACGCCGCGACGCCAACCATGGTGTTGATGCCGAGGATGAAAAACACGAGCGGCGCGAGCCAGGGTGACCCATCCGGCGGAAACGCGCCAAGCTCGCGCAACGCATAGGGCAAGACGCACAGCACCGCGTTGCCGAATGACAGCATCGCCGCGATCCTGGGCTTGTCACCGCCCTTGGCAACATGGGGCGCCAGCACGAACGCCCCAAGCGCGCCCAGAAACAGCGCCACGGCCAGCAATTGATACTGCGCACCATGAAAGCGCCAGACATATTGATAGAGATAGTTGGACAGCGCGAACGACAGACCCTGGGCAGTATAGGCAAACAGGCTGGCCGCCATCAGCACCGCGAACGCGCGGTTCCGCACCGTCTTGCTGAACAGCGCAAAATGCTCGGCCAGCGTCTGCTTGGCCATCGTCACCACGGGCATCAGCCGCACCTCGCGCTGCAGGCCAAGCGATGATCCCAGAATGGCGATCGCCATGGCGACAGCGCCAAACATCGCCATATGCGAATAGCCGACTTCATTGTGCAGCCCGATCGGATGCCTCGCATCAGGCACCAGAAACACGCCATAAGCCAGCGCCAGAATCGCCAACCCGCCAAACCAGCCAAACACATAGCGATAGGAAAACAGGCGCGTCCGCTCATCATAATCGGACGACAGCTCAGGCCCCAGCGCCGACGCCGGAATTTCAAAGGCAGAAAGCGCCAGGCGCGTCAGCAGCGCCGCGCCGAACAGATAAAGCGTCAACGCCCCGTGCGACCACGCCATTGGCGGGTTCCACAACAACAGCCAGCCAAGCGCGACCGGCAGGGCGGAGGCGTACATCCAGGGATGGCGACGGCCAAGGCGACCGCGAGTATGGTCCGACAGATAGCCGACCAGCGGATCGGCAAACGCTTCGACCATCAACGCCGCCAAAATGGTGGTGCCGACCGTTGCCGCTGGCAGACCCACCACCTGATTATAAAAGAGCAGCAAAAAGGTCGAAAAACCGTTATCCTTGATCCCGTAGGCGATCGATCCGACGCCAAAGGCCAGTTTGCTGCCAAACGGCAACCGCCGGGCGGGCGGCGCCAGGCCGGGACCATGCATCAGCGAAACGCGTCCAGCGTATCAAACAGCGACGGCGCGTCGACGTCCCAGCTGTGGCGCGGACCGATCAGCATACCGCCATCGACCAGCAAATGCGTGCCGGTGACAAAGGCCGCATCGTCGCTGGCGAGATAGGCGACCGCAGCCGCGATATCTTCCGGTCGGCCCGCGCGCTGGATCGGTTGCGCATGCGCGGCAATTCCCGCGATCGCCTGGTTGACCACGGGGCGTTGCGCCTCAGAAACGCCGATCGCGCTGGCAAAGATATTGGTCATGATGAAACCCGGGCAGACCGCGTTGACCCGGATATTGTGCTTGGCAAGATCGGCGGCGGCGAGCCGCGTCAGGTGCAGAACCCCGGCCTTGGCGACCGAATAGGCGGTGGGCGCCGCGCCCGTCTGAAACGCGGCAATCGACGCGGTGTTGACGATCGCGCCGCCGCCGCGCGCGGCCATTAACGGCGCGGCATGGCGAATGCCCATCGCCACCGACCGCAGCAACAGCGCCTGGGTGCGATCCCACCCGTCCGCATCGATTTCGTCAATCGGCTCACGCGCGCCGCCCGCGCCGGCATTGTTGAACAGCACATCAATACCGCCCGCCGCGTCCGCCGCTTGCAGCAGCGCCACAATATCGTCGACTTTCGTGACATCGGTACGCCGGAAATGGCATCGCCCGTTGGAGGTGGCGGCAAGCTCTGCCCCGCCAGCCTCATCGACATCGCCGATCCAGACCTCCGCCCCTTCTTCAGCCAATCTGAGGGCAGTGGCACGACCAATGCCCGATGCACCGCCGGTCACCACCGCGCGTTTGCCCGCGAACCGCATCCTGGCTTCCTCTCTTATTATCCTGGCGAGCATAGGAGGGTGCAAGCGCCGGTCAACGGGCTAAATTTGAATATCGGGTTTGCCAAGGGCGGTTCGGCTGGCTAGTCCCCCGGGTCGCCCCGGCTTGGCCCGACAGGATGACAGGAGAAGATGCCATGGCGCTGGACCCGGAGACTTTTGAGGCGCTGATCGACACGGTGCGCCGGTTCGTGACCGAACGGTTGCGACCGCTGGAGGCCCAGATCGAGGCTGACGACGCCATTCCGCCCGCCATCGTGCGCGAAATGCGCGATCTTGGCCTGTTCGGTCTGTCGATCTCCCCCGATTATGGCGGCCTGGGGCTGACCATGGCGGAAGAATGCCGCGTCGCCATCGAGCTGGGCCGTACCACCCCCGCCTTTCGCTCCACCTTCGGCACAAATGTCGGCATCGGCAGCCAGGGGCTGGTGATGGCGGGCAGCGACGCGCAGAAAGCGCAGTGGCTGCCGCGCATCGCCAGCGGCGAGGTCGTCACCAGCTTTGCCCTGACCGAACCCGATGTGGGCAGCGATTCGGGTAGCGTTAAGACGCGCGCCGTTCGCGACGGCAATGTCTATCGCCTGTCGGGCACCAAGCGCTACATCACCAATGCCGACAAGGCCGACCTGTTCACCGTCATGGCACGCACGGGCGAGGAAGCGGGCGGGCGTGGCGTTTCCGCCTTCCTGGTTCCCCGCGATCTGTCGGGGCTGACCGTCGGCGAGCCCGAGAAGAAGATGGGGCAGAAAGGCGCCAAGGTGGCCGACGTCAATTTTGATGACGTGCCCGTGCCCGTCGAAAACCGGCTGGGTGAGGAAGGCGAAGGCTTCAAGATCGCAATGCGCGTGCTTGATCGCGGGCGGCTGCATATTTCGGCCGTCTGCGTTGGCGTCGCCGAGCGGCTGATCGCCGATAGCGTTGCCTACGCCACCGAGCGCAAGCAGTTCGGCAAGCCGATCGCCGAACATCAACTGATTCAGGCGATGATCGCCGACAGCAAGACCGAAGCACTCGCCGCTCGCGCGCTGGTGCTGGAAACCGCCGACCGGAAAGATCGTGGCGAGGATGTCGTGCTGGAAAGCGCTGCCGCCAAGCTATTCGCCAGCGAAATGGTCGGCCGCGTCGCCGACCGCGCGGTGCAGATATTTGGCGGCGCGGGCTATATCGCCGATTATGGCATTGAACGGTTTTACCGCGACGTCCGCCTGTTCCGTATTTATGAAGGCACCAGCCAGATTCAGCAGCTGATCGTCGCCCGGGAAACAGTGAAGCGCGGGGGATAGTTACTTCCCCTCCCCCCTGCGGGAGGGGGTCGGGGGGTGGGCCTCCGACGGCAATAACAATATACCGCTTGCGACAGGCCGGTCGCCCACCCCCGGCCGCTCCCGCAAGTGGGAGGGGAGTACACATGGACACCACCAATTTGTTCCGCCTTGATGGCCGCATTGCACTCGTCACCGGCGGGTCGCGTGGCATCGGCAAGATGATCGCGGCGGGCTTCATCGCGCAGGGAGCGCGGGTCTATATTTCATCGCGCAAGGCCGATGCCTGCTTTGCAACCGCCGAGGAACTGGGCGCCAACTGCATCGCGCTGCCGCAAGACGTGTCGACCGTCGCCGGCTGCAAAGCGCTCGCCGAACAATTCGCCGCGCATGAGGGCAAGCTCGATATCCTGGTCAACAATGCCGGTGCTGCCTGGGGCGAACCATTTGAGGTGTTTCCCGAAAAAGGCTGGGACAAGGTGATGGACCTCAACGTCAAATCGCCTTTCTTCCTGACCCAGGCGCTGCACGAGGCGCTGAAGGCAGCCGCTTCTGCGGCGCAGCCCGCCAAGGTGATCAACATCACCTCGATCGATGGCCAGCGGCTCAATCCGTGGGAGACGTACAGCTATCACGCGTCCAAATCGGCGCTGATCTATTTGACCAAGCGCATGGCCGCACGGCTGATCCGCGACCATATCAACGTCACTTCGATCGCTCCCGGCGCTTTTGCCAGCGAGATGAACCGCGCCGCGCGCGACCATGGCGATGCGGTGGCGCAGAGCATCCCCGCCAAGCGCATCGGCGTCGATGAGGATATGGCCGGCACCGCCATCTACCTCGCCAGCCGGGCGGGCGATTATGTGGTGGGCGACACCATCACCGTCGATGGCGGGCTGGTCAACGCGGCATTGGGCAGCAGCATCGACGCTTGATCGCGGTCAGGTCAGCAGGCGCGCATCGATGCCAAGCGCTTGGCCCGCCGCAGCCATGGCGTGATCGAAGGTCCAGACAGTGGCGCCGTTGGCCGAGCCAACCGCAAGATGCAACGCATCCCCGCTGCGCAGCGGCTTTGAACTGCGACGTATGAGAGTCGTTGCCAGATCAAAGCTGGCTGCTTCAACGGGTAAATAAGCAGCCGATTGCGCCAGAAGGTCGTTTACCGCGTCAATGACAATGCCGAAATCTGCCGCCTTCAGCGCCCCTGTCCGTGATTTGATCGCCATGGCTGAGGCAACTTCCGTCATGCACCATTTGCTGGTCACGAGTTCGCCGGGTGCAAGCGCTGCGATCCACGCCCTTGCGGTATCGCTAAACCGTTCTTCGGAGAAGGCGGATACGATGATGGAAGCATCGGGATAAGCCGTCAAAGCTGGTCTTCGCGCCGAAGCCGCTCAACAAAGCTTAGCCCTTCAGGGTCTTCATATCGTTCTGACAGTGCCGCGACGCGCTTCATGGCAGCTAAATCAATCGGTTGTTTCGGCGCCATGTCCGCGACCAACCGTGCCACTGGCCGACCGCGGCGGGTGATCGACACGGTCTCGCCCGCTTCGACGCGCGCGATCAACTCACTCAAATGGGCTTTCGCTTCAGCGACGCTGACAGAAGTCACGGCAGGCCTCCTGACCATCTAGATGGTCATATAGCAATTGGCCTTTACCGCGCAATACCGCCCGCCGCCAGCACCGCCAGCGTCACCAATTCGCTGGCGGTGCTGGTCATCGGCGTGATCTGCACGTTCTTTTCCATGCCGATCAGCATCGGGCCGATCACCGCGTCGCCGCCAAGCTCGCGCAGCAGCTTGGCCGAGATATTGGCCGATTGCAGCCCCGGCAGCACCAGCACGTTGGCGGGGCCAGACAGGCGAGCAAAGGGATAATTCGCCATCTGGCGCGGATTGAGCGCGACATCGGGCGCCATCTCGCCTTCGAATTCAAAGCCGACATTGCGCTGTTCGAGCACCTTCACCGCCTCGCGGATATTATCGAGCCATTGGCCTTCGGGATTGCCGAAGGTCGAATAGCTGAGGAAGGCGACGCGCGGCTCATGCCCCATCCGCCGCGCCACCGCCGCTGTCTGCTCGGCGATATCGGCGAGCATTTCGGCATCGGGTCGTTCATTGACCGTCGTGTCGGCCATGAAGACGGTATGGCTCTGCCCGACCAGCACGTGAATGCCAAAGGGCGTGCGCCCGGCGGCGGGATCGACGACGCGGCGCACTTCGCGCATGGTTTGCGCATAAGTGCGGGTGACGCCGGTGATCATCGCGTCCGCCTCACCCAATTGCAGCATGACGCCGCCAAAGGTGTTGCGATCCTGGTTGATCATCCGCTCGCAATCGCGGCGCAGATAGCCGCGCCGCTGCAACCGCTCATAGAGGAAATCAACCATGCGCGGGACGAGCGGCGATTTGCGGCTGTTGTGGACCTCATAGCTTTCGGGGTCCGCCACACCCAGGGTGCGCAGCCGGTCATGAACGTCATCGCGCCCGACCAGCACGGGAATGCCATAGCCGCCATCCTTGAACGCGATGGCGGCGCGCAGCACGACTTCTTCCTCGCCTTCCGCGAACAGCACGCGCTTGGGGTGGGCGCGGGCGCCTTCATAAGCGAGGCTCAGCACCGAGGTGGTGGGGTTGAGCCGGGCGCGCAGGCTCTGGCGATAGGCTTCCAGATCGAGAATGGGCTTGGTGGCGACACCCGAATCCATCGCTGCCTTGGCGACGGCGACCGGCACCACTTCCATCAATCGCGGATCGAATGGCGCGGGGATGATATAGTCGGGGCCAAAGCTATGGCGCGTGCCATAGGCCTGCGCCACTTCCTCCGGCACCTGCTGCCGCGCCAGGTCTGCCAGCGCCTGGGCAGCGGCGACCTTCATCGCGTCGTTGATGCCCGTCGCCCGCACATCGAGCGCGCCCCTGAAGATGAAGGGGAAGCCAAGGACGTTGTTGACCTGATTGGGGTAATCCGACCGCCCCGTCGCGATGATCACGTCAGGACGGGCACGTTTGGCCTCGGGCGGCGTGATTTCGGGGTCGGGATTGGCCATGGCGAAAACAATGGGATTTTTGGCCATCTTCTTCAGAAATTCGGCGGGCAGCGCCCGCGCCGCAGACAGCCCCATGAACACATCCGCGCCGTCCAACGCCTCGGCAAGAAAACGCCGGTCCGTCGCAACGGCGTGCGCCGATTGCCACTGGTTGATGTCGCGACGCCCCTGATAGATGACGCCGGTGCGATCGCACATGATCAGGTTGCCGCTGGGTAACCCCATCGCCTTGATCAGCTCGGCACAGGCAATGGCCGCAGCACCCGCGCCGTTCATCACGACGCGCGTGTCCTTGATGTCGCGCCCGGTCAGAAACAGCGCATTGATCAACCCCGCCGCCGCGATGATCGCGGTGCCGTGCTGGTCGTCATGCATCACCGGAATCTTCATGCGTTCACGAAGGGCTTGCTCAATGATGAAGCATTCGGGTGCCTTGATGTCTTCAAGGTTGATGCCGCCAAAGCTGGGCTCGAGCAGCGCGACCGCGTTGATAAAGGCTTCGGGGTCTTCGGTCGCCACTTCAAGGTCGATCGAATCGACATCGGCAAAGCGCTTGAACAGCACGGCCTTGCCTTCCATCACCGGCTTTGAGGCAAGCGCCCCGAGATTGCCCAGCCCCAGAATGGCGGTGCCATTGGAAATCACCGCGACCAGATTGCCCTTGGCGGTATAGTCATAGGCGGTCGCCGGATCTTCGGCGATGGCGCGCACCGGCACCGCAACGCCGGGCGAATAGGCAAGCGCCAGATCGCGCTGCGTCGCCATCGGCTTTGAGGCGACAATCTCGATCTTGCCGGGGCGCCCCTCCGAATGGAACAGCAAGGCTTCGCGTTCGGAAAACTGGACGTTCGATTCGTCGGTCATGGCGGCTCCCCGGGTTGGGGATTGCTTTAAGGCGCTCGCCCCGCTCCTGCCACCCCTCCCTTGAATGCGCGCACTGAATGCGCAATGCGCGTTGCCATGTCCGCCACCCCCACTCCCATGATGGCGCAATATCTCGCGCTGAAGGCGGAGGCCGGCGATTGCCTGCTTTTCTATCGCATGGGCGATTTCTTTGAGCTGTTCTTTGACGATGCCAAGGTTGCGAGTGCTTGCCTCGACATCGCGCTCACCGCGCGCGGCGAGCATGACGGGCAGCCGGTTGCGATGTGCGGGGTGCCTGCGCACGCCGCAGAAGGATATCTCGCCCGGCTGATCAAGGCGGGGCACAAAGTCGCCATCGCCGACCAGACCGAAAGCCCGGAAGAGGCCCGCAAGGCGCGCGGATCAAAAGCGCTGGTGGCGCGCGCCATCGTCCGCATCGTGACCGCCGGCACGCTGACCGAAGAGGCGCTGCTTGACACCCGCACGGCCAATTGGTGCGTGGCGATCGGCGAGGCGGCGGGCGGCGTCGCCATTGCGGCGGCGGACATTTCGACCGGGCGGTTCGACATCATCGACAGCAGCGCCGCCAATGTAACAGCCGATCTCGCCCGACTTGCCCCTGCCGAGGCGGTGGTGGCCGAGGGCAGTGCGCTTGACGCCCTTGCCACCGGCACGCGACCGCGCGGCGATTTTGACAGCGGGCGCGGCGAGGCGCGGTTGAAATCGCTGTTCGGCGTCGCGACGCTTGACAGTTTTGGCAGTTTCAGCCGGGCAGGGCTGGCGGCCGCAGCGGGATTGATCGCCTATCTGGACCATACCGCCAAGGGCGCGCTGCCCTTTCTGCAGCCGCCCCGATTATCCGCCGCCAACACCGCTATGGCCATCGACGCGGCGACACGCGACAGCCTGGAACTCACCCGGTCGATCAATGGCAGCCGCAGCGGCAGCCTGCTCGATGCCGTCGACCGCACCGTAACGGCGGCGGGCGCGCGCCTGCTCGCTGCCGATATTGCCGCGCCGCTGCTCGATCGCGGTGCGATCACCGCGCGGCTCGACCTTGTGCAATGGTTGCACGACGACGCGGCGCAGCGCGACGTGCTGCGCGGCATTCTCCGCGCGGCGCCCGATATTGGCCGGGCCCTGGGGCGGTTGGCGGCGGGGCGCGGCTCTCCCCGCGATCTGGGCCTGCTCCGCGACGGGCTCGACGCCGCCTGGCGATTGGGCGAGCGGCTCGACCGGATCGATCCCGCGCCGTCGCTGCTTGCCGAGCTTGCGCCTGCGCTGCGCGGCCATGGCGCACTGATCGATCTACTCCGCCGCGCGCTGGTGCCGGTACCGCCGATCGATGCGAGCCAGGGCGGCTATATTGCCGAGGGCTATGACCCCGCGCTCGACGATCTGCGCGATGCCGGCGCAGGCGGCAGGCGCGCGATCGCGGCCCTCGAAGCCGAATATCGCCAGCGCACCGGGATCAGCGCGCTCAAAATCCGCCACAACGGCGTGCTTGGCTATCATATCGAAGTGCCGGCGCGGGCCGCCGACCCGCTGATGAAGGCCGATTCAGGCTTTACCCATCGCCAGACCATGGCGGGCGCGGTGCGCTTTAACGCCGCCGAGCTCCACGATGTCGCCGTCAGGGTGACGCAGGCGGGTGCGCACGCTTTGGCAGCGGAAGCGGCGCATCTGGAGGAATTGACCGAGGCCGTCCTGGCGCGACGTCATGCCATCGCCGCCACCGCCGACGCGCTTGCCCGATTGGATGTCGCATC
>CANJKQ010000018.1 GCA_947474905.1 Pseudomonadota bacterium
GAAATCGTCCACAACAAGTTCGTCGTCGACACACTGAAGGAAAAAGGCGCGATCTTCGTCGAAGAGCTCGAAGAAGTGCCCGATGGCGTGCCGGTGGTGTTTTCCGCGCATGGCGTGCCCAAGGCCGTGCCCGCTAAGGCGGATGAGCGCGGGCTGACCTATCTCGACGCCACCTGCCCGCTCGTCTCCAAAGTTCACCGCCAGGCAGAGCGTCTGGTTGAAGCGGGGCGGCATATCGTCTTTGTCGGCCATGCCGGCCACCCCGAAGTGATCGGCACTTTTGGCCAGGTGCCCCCGGGCGCGATGAGCCTGGTCGAGACGCTGGAAGAAGCCGAAGCATTCCAACCGGCCGATCCCGGCAATCTCGCCTTTCTGACGCAGACGACCTTGTCGGTCGATGACACTGCCGAGATCGTCAATGTGCTGATGCAGCGCTTCCCCAATATCAAGCCGCCCCGCGGGGAGGATATTTGCTACGCCACATCGAACCGCCAGGCAGCGGTGAAGGCCATCGCGCATGAATGCGACGCGATGCTGGTAATCGGCGCGGCCAATTCGTCCAACTCGGTGCGGCTGGTCGAGGTGGCCGAGCGCCAGGGCACGCGCGCCAGGCTGATCCCGCGTGCAGAGGAACTGGACTGGACGTGGCTGGAAGGCGTGAAGACGCTGGGCATCACCGCTGGCGCTTCGGCGCCCGAAGTGCTGGTGCGCGAATTGGTCAACAAGCTCGCCGAGCATTATGCGATCACCGAGCGCGAAGTCGAAACGACGCGCGAAGTGATGCAGTTCAAGCTGCCGCGCGGGCTGGAAGCCGCCGCTGCTGCTTGAGCATTCGGCGTTGAGGCCAAGCCCTGCAGCCGTTCGCCCTGAGCCTGTCGAAGGGCGGCCCTTCTTGGCGAGGAAGTGCAGGGCTTCGACAAGCTCAGCCCGACCGGGGATGGGGATGAATTTTACCGCGCGATATGGCCCATAGATGGCCGTTTACACCCAGGTTTCCGCCGAAGCGCTGGCCGATTTCCTGACGCGCTATGACGTTGGCGCGCTCGTCTCGGCCAAGGGCATTGCCGAGGGCGTGGAGAACAGCAACTATCTGGTCGACACAAGCGACGACCGCTTCATCCTGACGCTGTATGAAAAGCGCGTATCGGCGACAGACTTGCCCTTTTTCCTGGCGCTGCTCGATCACCTTGCCGCCAAGGGCCTGCCCGTGCCGCCCGCGATCAAGGACCGCACGGGCACCGAAATCCAGCAATTATGCGGGCGACCGGCCTGTCTGATCAAATTCCTGCCCGGCGTATCGGTGTCGCATCCCACCCCGGCGCAGGCCCGCGCGGCGGGCGGGGCGCTGGGAGCGCTGCACCTGGCGGCGGCCGATTTCGCGCCGACGCGCGCCAATTCAATGGGGGCGCCAAGTTGGCAGCCGCTGTTCGATAAATGCGGCGATGATCTCGATCGCATCGCGCCCGGCTTGCACGCGCGCAGCCGCCCCTTGCTGGCCGAAACGCTGGCGGCCTGGCCGACAGAGGCGGCGCTACCAATCGGCGCGATTCATGCCGATCTGTTCCCCGACAATGTGCTGATGCTGGGCGATCAGGTGACGGGGCTGATCGACTTCTATTTCGCCTGTACCGATTTTCGCGCTTATGATCTTGCCGTCATGCACAGCGCCTGGGCGTTTGATGCCAGCGGCGATCGCTTTGACCCGGCGGTTGGCGCGGCGCGTGCTTGCGCTTTTTCCTCAGCCGCGCCTGGGATTGGCTCAACACCCCGGCCGATGCGCTGGTGACGCGGAAAGACCCGCTCGCCTATCTGCGCCGTTACCATCATTATGCCGCCAACACCGCGTTCGCATGACCGAGCTGCCGCTGGTTGAAATCGCCACCGATGGCGCGTGCAAGGGCAATCCCGGGCCGGGCGGCTGGGGCGTCGTGCTGCGCTTTGGCGCGACCGAGCGCGAGCTGTCCGGCGGCGAGCCTGCCACCACGAACAACCGCATGGAGTTGACCGCCGCGATTGAGGGGCTGCGCGCGCTGAAGCGGCCCTGCCGCGTCACCCTTTCCACCGACAGCCGTTACGTCATGGATGGCCTGACCAAATGGATCCATGGCTGGCAGCGCAACGGCTGGAAAACCGCCGACAAAAAGCCGGTGAAGAATGCCGATCTGTGGCAGGCGCTGGTTGAGGCGGCGCGGCCGCACCGCATCGAGTGGCAATGGGTCAAGGGCCATGCCGGCCACCCCGACAATGAACGCGCCGACAAACTGGCGAGCGATGCGGCAAAGGCGGTCGGTCAGGCGAGCAGCAACTAGTCGTCACCCCAGCGCAAGCTGGGGCCTGGTGCCGCAAGCGACCCCAGCTTTCGCTGGGGTGACAGATCAAGCTAAAAACCGCCCCGGGTGATAGGGCGCCGCATCAATCCCTACCGCAATCGGCGCGGGCGCTTCCCCGGTCATCAGCGCTGCACACAAAGCCGCCGCTGCGGGCGCCGTCTGAATGCCATAGCCGCCTTGCCCTGCGCACCAGAAAAAGCCTGGCGCCGCCGGATCGAAGCCGTAAACCGGCAATCGATCGGGCGCAAAGCTGCGCAGCCCCGCCCATTTGCGCTCGACCGCGACGACCCGCCAGTCGGTCACCGTTTCAAACCGGTCGATTGCCATCGCAACGTCGATCTCCTCAGGCGCGGCGTCGCCGGGCTCGACCGGGGTTTCGTCATGCGGGCACAGCCAGAGGCGGTTGGGGCCTTCGGGCCGGAAATAATAGGTGCCGGCAATGTCCATGGTCAGCGGCAGCGTATCGGGCACGTCGTCGCCATCGACGCGGACCTGCGCAATGGTGCGGCGCTTGGGCGTGATGCCGATGGGCCGGGCGCCCGCCATCGCCGCGATGTGATCGGCCCAGGCACCGGCGGCATTCACGATCACATCCGCTGTGATCGACCATTGCCCCGCCGTCAGCCGCCAGCCACTGCCCGCCCGCTCGATCCGGTCAAGCCGCCGATCGGTGACGAGCGTGCCGCCCGCCCGCTTGAACTGCCCCAGCACCGCGCCATGCAGCCCGCCAACATCGATGTCGGCGCCCAGTTTCTCGAGCACGCCCGCGACCAGCACCGGCGTCGCGCGCGGCACCCAGCGGCGAATGCCGTCATGGTCCAACCGTTCAAGATCGACGCCGATTGCCCGGTAATTCGCCTCGAACGTGTCGAGCAGGTCAATCGTGCCGGCCTCCGCGACTTCGAGCGAATGGCGCGGTTTCAGAAACCCGCCCTCCTCCAATGCGGCGTGCGAGGCGCGTGTCAATGGCTGGACGAGCGGTCCGCCCAGCGTCTCATGCCAGAACGCCGCTGATCGGCCGGTAGAGTGATAGCCGGGGATTGTTTCCGCCTCGATCAGCACGACCCGCGCCTTGGGCGACAGCGCCGCCGCCAGGCTGGCCCCGGCAATCCCCGCGCCGATAATCGCAATGTCGAACCGGTCGCTCATGCCCCGGCCTTGGCGCGCGATGACAGGAAAATATCGATCTCCCCAATGGCGCGATTGCGGACGATATCCGCCTCGCGCAAGATTTCATGCGCCGATTCCTTGCCAAAGCGCACCACGCGCACATCAGGCAGCCTGGCCGCGACCGCCAGGGCGTGGCGCGGGTTGACCAGCTGATCGGCCATGGCGACCACCATCAACGTGGGCACCCGCATCGATTTCAGGCGCGGGTCGGCGCGCAACTGGCGGGTCGAGGCAAACGCCTCGATCACCCAGCGCCAACTAGGCGGCCCGAGCAACAGCCGTTCATCGGCCGATTGCCACCACAGCTCATCCTCATAGCGCGTGCGGTCATGCGTCAGCAGCGACTGGCGCGTTTCGAGCGTGCCGGGCTTCTCATTCGCTTTCCACGCCGGTCGGGCATCGTTGCCGATGCCGCCGATGATCCGCGCGACCCGCTCCCCCAGGCGCGGGCCGAGCGGGCTGCGCACCCCCAGCATCGGGGCGACCAGCACGGCGGCATCGGGCGTCGCGGCGCCTTCGGTCATGGCGCGCAGCACCAGGTGACCGCCCATTGAATGGCCCATCAACACCTTGGGGCCGGGCGCAGCTGCCGCCCAATCCGCCCAGAAGGCGCGGAAATCGGCAATATACTGCGCAAAGTCATCGATATGGCCGACATGAGCAGCGGGCGACATTCGCCCTGAGCCGCCCTGTCCCCGCCAATCGAGCGAGCTGATTGACCAGCCCTGTTCGTGCCAATGGGCGAACAGCTCCAGATATTTTTCGAAAATGTCGCCCCGCCCGCCCTGCCACAGGATGCGCCCGCGCGGTTGGGCGGCTTCGGATGGCCAGTCAAACCGGCGAAATGCCCACCCATCGGGGCCGGTCCAGCCGGAAATACGGGCAGTGGCGGGAATCGCGCGGCGATACAGCGTCGGACTCAACATGTTCGATGGTTACTTTTTAGCAAGCCATCGCGTCTAGGGGATAGCGCCATGGTCTGGGGCTATCTTTCGATTGCGTTGCTGGCTGTGCTGGCGCTGCTGCTGGTATCGGCCGGGGTTGAGGACGCGCGCACCCGCGAAATCGCCAACTGGAAAAACGCCGCCATCGCGCTGCTCGCGCCGCTTTGGTGGTATGCCAATGGGTTAGACCCTTGGCCGGCGATGGCGTGGCAACTGGGCATTGGCTTTGGCGTGTTCGCGCTGTTCTGCGCGGCCTTTTATCTTGGCCAGATGGGCGGCGGCGATGTGAAGCTGATCGGCGCGCTGGCGCTGTGGCTGCCCGCGCTGCCGTTGATGCACATGCTGGTGCTGATGTCGCTGCTGGGCGGCGCGCTGACGCTGGTCATGCTGGCGGACCATCATCTGCGGCACCGCCAGACCGCGCTGGAAGTACCCTATGGCGTCGCCATTGCGATGGCGGCGCTGATCGCGGTCCGGGAACCGCTTTTTAACCATTTAGGGTGAATGATTAACGGCAGAAAAGCTCCGTCGGTCGAGTTCAAAGGGTCAGGAACGCCATGGATAGTAGGAAGATCATGCTTCTGGTCGGGGCGCTGCTCGTTGCAGCGCTGTCGGCATTCATGGCGCGCAACCTCATCGCGGGATCGTCGGCGCCGCAGGCGGCCGCTGCTCCCTTGCCCGTTCCCGTCGACGGCCCCGAAGTACTCGTTGCGACCAAGGCGCTGCCCGTCGGCACGATCCTGGATGCAAGCTCGCTGAAGTTTCAGCCCTGGCCCAAGGAATTGGTCGGCAGTGCCTATTTCCTGCGCAAGAGCACCGATATGAAGTCGCTGCAGGGTACGGTGGTTCGCATCGCGATCACCGCTGGCCAGCCGGTGACGCAGGGCGCGCTGGTTCATCCTGGCGATCGCGGTTTTCTGGCGGCGGCGCTTGGGCCGGGCATGCGCGCGGTGACGGTGCCGATTTCGGGGGCCAGCGCGGTGGCGGGATTTGTCTTCCCGGGCGACCGCGTCGATCTGGTGTTGACCCAGTCGGTCGCGGGCGGCGGCGATGGCCCGCCGCTCAAGGTTTCGGAAACGGTGCTGCGCAACCTGCGCGTGCTCGCGACCGACCAGCGCACCGACAATGTCGATGAAAACGGCAAGACGGTCGTCCGCACCTTTTCAAACGTCACCGTCGAGGCAACACCGCAACTCGCCGAAAAACTCGCGGTGGTCCAGCAGCTGGGCACATTGTCGCTCGCGCTGCGCTCGATCGCCGACAACAGCCATGATCTTGAGGAAGCGATTGCCTCGGGCGACGTCAAAGTGCCCGACAGCAACGATCCCGATGCCGACAAGAAGATGATGGCCAAGGTCGCCTCCATGCCGACGGCCGGCAAATCCACCTTTGTCACCGGTGGTGAGGTGTCGCGGTTCCAGCGCACGACCGTGCCCGGCAAAGCGGTGGAATCGACTGGCCCAATCGGCCCGGGTGGCCCCGGTGCGCCGGGGGCGCAGGGCGCGCAGGGCATCAATGGCACAATCGTCGGGCCGGTCATTCGTGTTGCGCGTGGCAACACCGTGACGGTGGTTCCGGTTGGGGGGAAGAACTGAAATGCGCACGACCATGAAACGCGGCCTGGTGCCGATCGGCGCCCCGCTGGCGGTGGCGCTGGCGGTAACGGGCGCTGGCATCGCCGACGCGCCGGGCATTGCCCAGACCGTCGCCGCACAACCGACGGCAACCGTCGCGCTCAGCATCGGGCGCGGTCGTCTCGTCACGCTCAGCCGACCGATGAGCGACGTGTTCGTCGCCGACGAAAAAATCGCCGATGTCCAGGTGCGGACGCCAACCCAGCTCTACATTTTCGGCAAGGCGGCGGGCGAAACCACCATCTACGCCACCGCCAAGGGCGGCGCCGTTGTCTATTCGAGCAATATCCGCGTCGGCAGCAACATCGATTCGGTGCAGCAGATGCTGAACCTCGCGCTGCCCGACGCCAAGGTCACGGCGACGACCATGAACGGTCTTGTCCTGCTAACGGGCACGGTCGCCGCGCCGGATGATGGCGCGGAAGCCGAACGGCTGACCCAGGCCTTTGTCGGCGACCAGGTAAAGGTGCTGAGCCGCCTGAAGACCGCGACGCCGCTGCAGGTCAATCTGCAAGTCAAGTTTGCCGAAGTCAGCCGCAATTTCGTCAAGAATATCGGCGTCAACCTGCAGAACCGCGGCTTTGCCCCCAACGGCAAGCCGCTGTTCAACATCATTCAGGGTCGCCAGGGCACAATTACGACGCAGACCGGTATTCCGGTCGATCACTATACGCCCAATGGCACCCCGGTCGACGCCCAGGGCAATCCCGTTCCCTACGCGGCAACGGGGCTTAACCCCGGTGCGACCCAATATGGCTTTCCGGCGAGCCAGGGCATTGGCACCGCCATCGGTATTGCGGGCCATTTGTTCGGCGCCGACTTGCTGACCTCGCTCGATCTGGGCGAGCGCAATGGCCAGGTGACGACGCTCGCCAATCCCAACCTGACCGCGATTTCGGGCGAAACGGGAACGTTCCTCGCCGGCGGCCAGATTCCGATCCCGATCAGCCAGGGGCTGGGCGCGGTGTCGGTCGAATATAAGGATTATGGCATCAGCCTCGCTTATACGCCGACCGTGCTCGCCGATGGCCGCATTTCGTTGCGCGTCCGCCCCGAAGTCTCTGAACTGACGTCGGCAGGCGCGGTGCAGCTGAACGGCACCACCATTCCGGCGTTGACCACGCGGCGCGCGGAAACGACCGTCGAGTTGGGATCGGGCCAGAGCCTGATGATCGCCGGGCTTATCCAGAATAATCACAACAACTCGATCGACCAGACCCCCGGGCTTGGCGACGTGCCGGTGCTGGGCGCGCTATTCCGGTCCAACAGCTGGCAGCGCGGCGAGACCGAACTCGTCATCGTCATCACGCCGTATCTGGTGAAGCCGGTCAACGCCAACGAGATCAAGCTGCCGACCGACGGCTATGAAGCGCCGACCGATCTTGGCCGCGTGTTCCTGGGCCAATTGGGCACGGGCAAGACGGGTGGGGATCGACCGAAACCCAGCATGGATACCGCGCCCGGCGGTGCGGCCCCCGGCATTGGCACCGGCGGTCCGGCTCCCCTGCCCGCGCCCGCTGGCGATCCGCGCCAACGGCCTGATGCCATCGACCCCAAGGCGCCGCCGCCTGCCAGCCCGCGCGCCGACAAGAACAAGCCCGCCGGCGCCGCGCCCGGCTTCAGCCTCAACTGATGCGCCGAGATACGGAGACGACCATGGACTTTTGCAAGACAAGGCTGATCCTGGTGGCCCCGCTGATGGCAATCGCGGGCTGCACGGCGGGCAGCACCTATAATCGCGGGATCGAGCCGGTGCACCAGCCGGTGGTCCATCACGACAATTACGCCTTCGATGTCGTCACCAATGGCGGCTATCTCGCCGCAGGCGAAAGCGAACGGCTGCAAGGCTGGCTCGCGTCGATGCGGCTTGGCTATGGCGACCATGTCGCGCTCGACGACCCGGCCGGTATCGGCCATGGCGCGCGCGGCCAGATTGCCGCTGTGCTGGGCGATTACGGCATGTTCCTCGACGAAGCCGCGCCGGTAACCGAGGGCGAGGTCGCGCCGGGATCGGTCCGCGTCGTCGTCATCCGGTCGAGCGCGAGCGTGCCCGGCTGCCCCGATTTCAGCCGCGACGGCAAACCCAATTTCAACAATCACACCTGGTCGAATTTCGGCTGCGGCGTCAACGGCTCGCTCGCCGCCATGGTCGCCAATCCCGATGATCTGGTTCGCGGTCAGCCGGGCGCGCGCACCGTCGATCCGCGTACCTCTACCAAGGCAATCGAAACGCTGCGCAAGGCGCCCAATACCGGCGCCAACGGGCTGAAGGCGGAAGGGACTTCAAAGTAATGAACGCGCCCTGGAATGCTCGGCTTGGCCTGCGTGATCCGTTCATCGCTTTCGTGAGCGATGAACCGACGGCAGAAATAATGCGCCCCATCGCCATCGAAATGGGCTGGGCGCCCGAAAAGGTAAACAAGGGCGGATTGCGCAATGCCGTGCAGACGCTGTCAGTATCGGCGAGCCCGAACATCCTGATTGTCGACTTGTCGGAATCGGGCGATCCGCTGAACGACATCAACGCGCTGGCCGAGGTGTGCGAACCGGGCACGATCGTCATCGCGATGGGCATGGTGAATGATGTCCGCCTGTATCGCGATTTGGTCGCAAGCGGCATTCAGGATTATCTGCTGAAGCCACTTTCCCCCGACGCACTGCGCGACAGCCTCGCCAATGCGATGGCGATCCTGAGCGCGCCCAAGAGCGGCGACACGTCCGAACGGCCGCATTGCTCGATCGCGGTGATCGGCACGCGCGGCGGGGTCGGCGCGTCGAGCGTCGCCACGTCGCTCGCCTGGCTGACCAGCACCAAGATTTCCCGCACCACCGCGCTGCTGGACCTCGACGTTCATTTCGGCACGGGCGCACTCGCGCTTGACCTGGAACCCGGTCGTGGCCTGACCGACGCGATCGAAAATCCCAGCCGCATCGACGGGCTGTTCATCGAACGCGCGATGGTGAAGGCCAATGACAAGCTGGCGATCCTGTCCGCC
>CANJKQ010000019.1 GCA_947474905.1 Pseudomonadota bacterium
CCAAATATACATTAACCGAGCAACGTTAATGGAGTCAGGGCCGCCGGGCGCAAAGGAAGAGACCGGGTTGCCATTAGCGTCGTAGGTCAGGGCCGGGGGAGAGGTATTCGCGTTGCTAAAACTCGTGACGGTAGTCACGTTGACAACCAGGTTGGCTGCGCAATTCTTTGCCATGAAGTCAGGCAATTTCGAACACGCCAACGTTTTGAACGCCGTCACGTCGGTGCCGGCTTTTTGGGCTGCGCCGGTGAGTATCTGGCGAGCAGACTTTTCCGCTGCCGTCTCCAGAGTCTGCTGGGCAAAGAAGACAAGGCTCGTTTGCAGAATAGCGACGATCAGCGCGGCGAGCGGGGCAACGATTAGACCGAACTCAATAACAGGCGAGCCACGGCGATCCGTCGCGAAGCGACGGAGCATGGCGCAGCATTTGAGCGCCACAGACTTGCATCCTTGGTTTTGGATGCGCTTCACGTCCCACCTGTTGCTAGAGTCCTAATCGACCGCGAAATGGCATGGCGTGCGTTAAGAAAGCTTAAAGATGCTGGACTTGGACGATCCCGAAATTCGACTGGCGATCAGCTACGCGCCGCGCGTGGCGCAGGCCGGGGTGACCGCGCTGTTCGCGCTTGACGCGCTCCTGTGGCAATTGGCGCGGAGCGGGCGCGATCCGATGGTCGCGCAGCTGCGGCTGACGTGGTGGCATGATGCGCTGCTGAAACTCGACACGGCGCCGCCGCCTGCCGAGCCCATTTTACAGGCATTGGCCAAAGAGGTTGCTCAGTCCGGAATCAGCGGCGCGGCGCTTGCGGGCCTGGTGGAAGGATGGGAAGTGCTGCTCGACGCGCCGCCTGTGGATCTGGCGCTGGTCGCACAGCGGGGCGCGGCGTTGTTCGCGCTGGCGGCGCAACGGCTGGGCGATCCTGCGCCATCGGCGGCGGTGGCGGCGGGGGGAGGGGCCTGGGCACTGGCCGACTATGCTCGCCATGCGGCCGACGCGACCGAGCGGGAAAGGGCGCTGGACGCCCTGCGCGCCGCCACCCCGCCACCGGCAACGCGCTGGCCGCGCGCGCTGCGGACGCTCGGCGCGCTGGCCGTGCTGGCGCTGTGGGATGGCAACAGAGCAGCGGGGCGCAACGAGCCGCAAGCCGCGCCCGCGCGTATTCTCCGCATGGCAGCCATGGCGCTTTTTGGCCGCTGATGGGGCTCGGCGCGCTTGCGATTGCCTGCCGAAACGATAGCTTTCCCCGGCGGGAATCGCGCGGACACGGGGGGCGAGGATGTGGCGATATCTGGTGGGGGCGATCGGCGCCCTGCTGTTGGCGGGGGCGGCGGTGCTGATGTTCCGGGGTGTCGCCTCACCGCCCAGGCCATTGGCTGCAATGCCGACCGAAGCCGCTTCCGACCCGACACCGGCGCTCCCCGACGCCGCGCCCGAAGCGACCGAGCGCACCCGCGAGCAGAAACGCTTTGACCGTTATGACAAGGATCGCGACGGCAAGATCACGCGCACCGAATATTTGCTTTCCCGCCACAAGGCCTTTGCCAAGCTCGATACCAATCACGATGGCGTGCTGCAGTTCGACGAATGGGCCGCCAAGACCGAGGCCAAATTCGCCAGCGCCGATGCCAATCACGACAGCAGCCTGACCCCCGCCGAATTCGCCACCACCGCCATCAAGCGCAAGACCCGCAAGCCGCGCGGCTGTCCGCCCGCCGACAAGGCGCCACCGCGCGAGGAAGAAGGCACGAACGACGGATGACGACGGCGCCGCTCAGGCGGCCTGCAACCAGGCGGCCAGTGCCTCTCGCGCGCGGGCGGTGTAGAGCTGCTTGCGCTCGGCCTTGCGGGTGCGCCCAATAATCGGAGGGAAAAGCCCGAAATTCACGTTCATCGGCTGGTACGTCTCAGCGACCGCCCCGCCGGTAATGTGCGCGAGCAGCGCGCCGAGTGCGGTTTCGGGCGGCGGCGAGGGCAGGGTGCGCCCGGCAAGTTCTGCCGCCGCGAACCGCCCCGCCATCAGGCCGATGGCCGCGCTTTCGACATAGCCCTCACACCCCGTAATCTGGCCGGCAAAGCGAATGCCCGGTCGCGACTTCAGCCGCAGCGTCGCATCGAGCAATTCGGGCGAGCGGATGAAGGTGTTGCGGTGCAATCCGCCCAACCGCGCAAATTCGGCCTTTTCCAGCCCCGGGATCATCCGGAAGATCCGCACTTGTTCGGCATGTTTCAGCTTGGTCTGGAAGCCGACGATGTTCCACAGCGTGCCGCTGGCATTGTCCTGGCGGAGCTGCACGGCGGCATAGGGCCAGCGGCCGGTGCGCGGGTCGTCGAGCCCCACCGGCTTCATCGGCCCGTGGCGGAGCGTGTCGACGCCGCGTTCGGCCATCACCTCGATCGGCATGCAGCCATCGAAATAGGGGACGTTCTCCCAATCCTTGAAGACCGTCTTCTCGCCATCGAGCAGCGCCTGATGGAAAGCGAGATACTGCGCCTTGTCCATCGGGCAGTTGATATAATCCTTGGTCTCGGTCTTGTCCCAGCGCGACTGCATCCAGGCGATCGACAGGTCGATGCTGTCGTGGTGGACGATGGGCGCGATCGCGTCGAAAAAGGCGAGTTGGTCCTTGCCAGTGGCGGCGCCGATCGCTTCGGCCAGGCCCGGCGCGGTCAGCGGGCCGGTGGCGATGATCGCAGGGCCATCGGGTAACGCATCCACTCGCTCGCGAACGATGGTGATGTTGCGATGTTGGGCGAGCGCGGCCGTGACGCCCGCCGAAAAGCCGTCGCGATCGACCGCCAGCGCCGATCCCGCCGGCACCTGGTGCGCGTCGCCTTCGCGGAGGATAAGCGAGTCCAACGCGCGCATCTCGGCGTGGAGCAGGCCGACCGCGTTATTTTCGGCGTCATCGGACCGAAAGCTGTTCGAGCAGACGAGTTCGGCAAGGCCATCGGTCTGATGCGCCGGCGTGGTGTCGCCCCCGCCGCGCATTTCCGACAAGCGGACGCGATAGCCCGCTTCAGCCAATTGCCAGGCAGCTTCCGACCCGGCGAGCCCACCGCCGATGATGTGGATGTCGTACGTCATTGCGCGGCTGATAGCGTGTCGCCTGAATAGGGCAAATCCCTACGCTGCTGCACGACATGTCGTAGCTAATGTCAGCTCAGACCACTCGCGGGTGCCGCGCCGCCAATAGGGTCTCAACAGTCCCACCTTGCCCCGTGGCGGCTGATCAGTGCACAGCCGCCACAAGCAGTGATCAGGCCACCTGCCAATGGTCCGACCTCGGGCACGCCAAGCCCACCGGTAACCATTAGCGGCAACAACGGAATCAGACATCCGACCAGGCCCCACATCACCGGAAGCGAGAAGGCGGGATTGTGCCCGCCTAGCTGGCCCAATAAGTAACTTCCGAGCATGATCGGTCCGATTGCGAAGAGGGCGCCAATCGGCACGGCAAAGATTATCGCGCCGACGATCCAGTCTGCCGCGGTCGATAGGTCGGCTATTTGCGGTGCGACTGGTTGGGCAAGATCTGTCGTCCATTGAGCGGCTGCCAAACCCAGGGCGAAGAACGGCCCCGCTAGAAATGCCGCAGGCAGAATTGCGCCGTTTTGGAATGTTACGCGCGGCATCGTTCATCCTCCTCTGGCGACCCGGGCGTGACCCACGACCACGCCCGGGCGGCTGGAACTCATGCCGTGGCGAGACCGTGTTCGATCAGCCAGCCATTCACCTTGCGGCCAAACTGCGCGATCGCGCCCATGTTGAAGAAGTGCATGGCACCCAGCGCCACCACCGCCAACCCGACCTTGCCGCTCAGAAAACGCATCGCTCCGGTGATGGTCGTCGGCTCGTTGCCCAGGCTGAGGGTTAGCGTAATGAAGCCGATATTGACTAGGTAGAAGCCGACAACCAGCAGATGATTGGTCGACTGGGCAAGGACTTCATTTTGGCCAAAGCACTGGACCAAAAAGACAATACCGTTCTTGGATAAGGTGCGCGCGACCCAGATCGTGATCGCGATCGTTATCGTCAGATAAAGCAGGTAAATGATCTCGACCATTTTCCGACCTTTCATACTTAGCGTTCACTTCGGTAATTACAGAAATATATGGACAGCCGTCGGCCGGTACCGATGCCACGGCTGATGGATCAACTCTTATTTTTGCTGCCCGGGATCAGCTTTGCCACGCGCCCGCCAAGCTTCATCAGCGTGACGAGCGTTGGCTTGGGCAGGACACGGACTTGCTCGTACCAGTTGGCGAGGGTTGACATGAACTCGTGCATCCGGCCGATGCGCTCGCGCAGCTGGGCTGGCGCATTGCCATCGTGCTTCAGTCGCTCGGCAAGCTCGTCAAGCAGCGCGATCGTCGGGTCGATCTCGCGGCGTTTGCGCTCTTGCACAATGCGGGTCAGCATTTCCCAAAGATCGGTCTCAGCGACGAAATGATCGCGCCGATCACCTTCGATATGGACCCGGCGCACAATGCCATAGCCCTGCAACTCTTTAAGCGCGGTCGACACATTCGACCGCGCAAGAACAAGCGCCGAGCAGATATTTTCCGCCTCAAGGGGACTGTCGGCGAGGTAGAGCAAGGCATGGACTTGCGCGACTGACCGGTTGACACCCCATTGCGTCCCCATTTCCCCCCAATGAAGGATGAAGGCCTTTGCGTCGGGATGATCAAAAAGTCGCATCACATCGTCCATTTCTGTAATAACAGAAATTACGGTATTGTTGCCTATGTCAACCCTATTGCCTCGTCGCTCGCGTTTGGCGATGAGGCAGGGGTCTGGCGGGGAGCATAAATGGCGCGTGGTGTGGTGCTGGTGGCGGCGTTGCTGGCGGGGATCAGCTATTTCGTCGCGTGGCGGCTGCTGCCGTCGGGCGCGCTGATTATTGCGTGGAAAGGCGCGGGGGTTGGTCTGCTCGCGTTATGGGCGCTGCTCTCGGCGCCGGGGAACGAAGGTCGCTGGTTTGCCGCGGTGCTGGCGCTTGGTGCGATCGGCGATGTGCTGATCGACGCGGTCGGGCTGACGGCGGGCGCGCTCGCGTTTCTCGCCGGGCATGTGCTGGCAACGGCCTTTTACCTGCGTCACCGCCGCAGCGCGCCCTTCTGGGATCTGGCGCCAATTGCGATCGGGCGGTTGCTGATCATTCCCTTGCTCGCCTTTCTTTTCCCCGATGACAGGTCAGCGGCACCGGGTATCACGCTTTATGCCACCGGGCTTGGCGCGATGGCAGCGAGCGCGTGGGTCAGCCGCTTTCCGCGCGCGCTGGTGTCGCGCGGTGCCTTGTTCTTCGCGGTCAGCGACCTGCTGATTTTCGCGCGGCTGGGGCCGTTGCGCGACTCGGTGGTGCCAGGGCTGTTGATCTGGCCGCTCTATTTCGGCGGCCAGGCGATGATCGCGATCGGCGTTGTCGAAACGCTCCGGCGACAGCGACCATCAGCGAATGTTCCCTAATGTTCCCACTGACCAAGGAAGCCAGCAGGCAGTCCTGATGCCTGGGCCGGCAAGGCCGTGATTGCGGCGTCGACGATTGAAAGAGCAATGCCTCACCATGCAGCGTCGGGCGGCAGTAGGACAGGGGCGGGTGACGACCTAAGCGGCGTCGGGCAGGCAAATCGCGTTCTTGTCGTCCCGCTCCAATGGCGCTGCGGCGACGATCGCGTCCATCGGCAGGGTTGCATAAATGTGCGGGAAAAGTGCACCGCCGCGCGCCACTTCCCACCGCACCGCATCGCCAAGCGCGGCCAAATCCACCGCTGCTACCCATAGCCCGGCCTGCCCGGCGAAATGCTTGTCGACCGTTTCGGTCAGCTGATCAGCCGTTGAAAGATGGATATAGCCATCAGCCAGATCGATCGGCGCGCCGGTGAAGGTGCCGGCAGCCTGGAACGACGCCCATTGTTCGGCGGTCAGCACCTTGTAAGCGATGGTGATTTGCATCTGTTACCCAATCTTGGTAATTCCGCTGTGGAGGTATCGAGCCATGCGCAACACGTCAATCGCGCTCAGCGACCACTGGGTTAAGTTCGCCGCCGACATGGTCGCAAGTGGTCGATACGGGTCGACGAGCGAAGTCGTGCGCGAGGGGTTGCGGCTAGTGGAAGAGCGGCAGCGGCGGATCGACGCGCTGGACGATGCGATCCAGGCAGGCTTGGACAGTGGTCCGGCAATGCTCTTCGAGCATGATGATTTCATTGCCCGGATGCACGCGCATTATGGTGGTGGGGCAACAGCTGAGTGACGTCGATCCGCGTCCGTCCGAAAGCCGACGCTGATTTGACCGCCATCTTCGATTACAGCTACCGCAACTGGGGCTTTGCGCAGGCCGAGCTGTACGTCGCGCAGATCACGGCGATGTTCGCGCGGATTGCCACCGACCCGAAGCTTGGCAAGCCCGCCAGCGCGCGCCACCCGACGCTGTTTCGTCAATCCTGCGGGGCGCACTTTATCGTGTTCGCGCGTGTCGCGGAAGGCGTGGAGATCATCCGTGTCCTGCACCAGCGCATGGACATAGAAGCGCAGCTCGACTGAGCGTCATTCGGATGCCTTTGTTTCGCCGACGCTCTCGCCCTCTGCGCTTTGGCCCTCATCATCATCGCTGTCGCCGATCAGTGCGGCGGACACGACATGCTCTTCATCGGCCACGTCGAACAGCCGCACGCCGGCCGATCCGCGGCCGATGACGCGCAGGCTGTCGAGCGGCATGCGGATCATCTTGGCCTGATCGGTCACCAGCATCAGCTGGTCGGTGCGCAGGGCGGGGAAGCTCGCCACGACGGGGCCGTTGCGCGCGATATTGTCGATATTGGTGATGCCCTGACCGCCGCGTCCTGTGCGGCGATATTCATAAGCGGACGACAGCTTGCCATAGCCATTGGCGCAGACCGTCAGGACGAACTGCTCCCGCGCGACCAATTCTTCATAGCGCGCCTGCGTCATATTGATCTGGCCGTCGCGGTCGCCTTTCCAAGGGGCGAAACGAAGATAATCCTCGCGCTCATCCTGATCCTTCACGCCGACGCGGTGGAGGATGGAAAGCGAAATCACCTCGTCGCCGTCGCGCAGCGATATGCCGCGCACGCCGGTTGAATTGCGGCTCTGGAATTCGCGGACATCATCGGCGGGGAAGCGGATTGCCTTGCCCTGGCGCGTCGCCAGCAACACGTCATCACCCGCGTCGAGCAGCGCCACGCCGATCAACCGGTCATCGGCATCCTCGCCTTCAAATTTCATCGCGATCTTGCCGTTGGACGGCACGTTGGTGAAGGCATCCATGCTGTTGCGCCGGACCGATCCCTTGGCGGTTGCGAACATGACGTGGAGCTTGCCCCATTCCGCCTCATCCTCGGGCAACGGCAGCACGGTCGAGATCGTCTCGCCTTCCGCCAGCGGCAGCAGGTTGACCATCGGCCGCCCGCGCGTGGCTGGCCCGCCCTCGGGCAGGCGCCACACCTTCATGCGATAAACGCGGCCGTGCGTGGAGAAGAACAGCACCGGCGTATGCGTGCTCGTCACGAATAAATTGGTGACGACGTCTTCTTCCTTGGTCGCCATACCGGCGCGGCCCTTGCCGCCGCGCTTTTGCGCCCGGAACGTATCAAGGCTGGTGCGCTTGATATAGCCCTGCATCGTGACGGTGACGACCATCTCCTCACGCTCGATCAGGTCTTCGTCCTCGATGCCATCGGCAGCGGCGGCGATTTCGGTCTTGCGCGGGGTTGCATAGGCCTCGCGTACCTCGACCAGTTCCTGGCGCAGCACCGCATAAAGCTTCACCCGGTCAGCAAGGATGGCGAGCAATTCCTCGATGGAGGCGGCAAGCGTCTTCAGCTCGTCGCCAATCTCGTCGCGGCCAAGCGCGGTAAGGCGATGGAGGCGCAGGTCGAGGATCGCGCGGACCTGAAGGTCGGACAAGCGATAGACATCGCCCGTCACTTCCGCCTCGACGGCTTCGACCAGCCGGATATAGGGTGCGATTTCCGCAACCGGCCATTCGCGGATGAGCAGGGCATTGCGCGCTTCGGCGGGGCTGGCCGAACTACGGATGATCTTCACCACCTCGTCAAGGTTGGTCACCGCAATGACGAGGCCGAGCAACAGATGCGCCCGGTCACGCGCCTTGGCGAGCTCGAACTTCGAGCGGCGGGTGATCACTTCCTCGCGGAAACGGACGAACGCCTCGATAATGTCCTTGAGGTTGAGCAACTCGGGCCGCCCGCCGCGAATGGCGAGCATGTTGGCGGGGAAGCTCTGCTGCGCGGGCGTATGCCGCCACAGCTGATTGAGCACGACATCCGCCGTCGCATCGCGTTTCAGATCGATGACGATGCGCACGCCTTCGCGGTTCGATTCGTCGCGAATGTCGCTGACGCCCTCGATGCGCTTGTCCTTGGCGGCTTCGGCGATGCGTTCGACCAGCGCGTTCTTGCCCTGTTGAAAGGGAATTTCGGTGAGCACGATCGACCGGCGATCCCCGCGACCCTCCTCAATCTTGTGCCGCGACCGGACGATGATCGAGCCGCGTCCGGTTTCATATGCCGAACGGCAGCCCGCCCGCCCCAGAATCATGGCGCCGGTCGGGAAATCGGGGCCTGGGATAATTTCGAGCAGCTCTTCGGTGGTGAGCGGCGCTTCGCCGGCAAGCTGCCGGTCGATCCA
>CANJKQ010000020.1 GCA_947474905.1 Pseudomonadota bacterium
GCCACCCCCCGCCGACCCCGGCCTCTCCGGCGTCTCCGGCGAAACCCGGTACTCGATCCGGTTCACCAACTCCCCCACCGATTCCCGATCCTGCAGCAGCCCCAGGCTCTGCGCCGCCGACACCGCCGCCTCCACATCGCGGTCCGTCGCCGGGAACAGCGCCGCCCGGATCGCGTGGATCGCCTCCGGGTCCCCCAACTTCACCAGCGCCTCCGCGATGATCAGCCGCGTGATCCGCTGCTCGCTCGGCATCCCCGGCTGCTTCGCCGACTTCGCCGCCGCGTTCAGCATCCCCGTCGCCGACCCGTCCCCGAGATCCCCCAGGATCATCGCCGCGTTCCGCCTCAGCCGCACCTCGCCCGATTCCAGCATGCTCGCCAGAGGCGTCAGGTCGACATCCACCCCGTTCTTCTTCAGCCCGTACAGCGCCGCCGCCCGCACGTCCGCCGAGGGGTCGCCCAGCAGCCGCTCCAGCGAGGGCACAACATCCCTGATCCCCCACCGCCCCGCCGCGTACGCCGCCGCGAACCGAACCCCCAGGTTCTTGTCGCTCATCCCGGCCCGCACCGCCCCCACCGCCCGCGCCGGCGCCTGCGCCAGACCCTCGATCGCGTTCGCCCGCACCTGCGCTTCGGGGTTCGACGCCAATTCAATCAACCCCTCGATCGCCCGCTCCCGCAACTCGCTCCGCTTCACCGCATCCACGTACGCGTCCGGCGGCAGCACCTCCACCCGCGCCGGCGCCCGCTCACGCACCTGAGCAGCCACCTCCGAAACCCCAACCAGCCCCGCCGCCAAGCCAACGACGATCAGCTTCCGCATCCGAATACTCCTACCCCGATGCCTCGATGCCTCGATGCCTTCTGCCTCGATGCCTTCCCGTCACACCCCTTTCCCCCCCGGGACAGGCCGGGTGAGGGGCTTCCTACCCCGCCGCAGCCGCCGCCGGCTGCGCGGCAGCCCCGCGCCTCCTCCCGCCTATCGACGCATACGCCACCCCCACACCAAGGATCGCGAGGCACGCAGGCGAAATCCACGACGAGAACCCCAAGAGCTGCGGCCTCTTCGAGTGCGGAATGGAAACCCGCTCAACCAGCACGCCCTCCGTCCATGGCGGCAATGTCACACCCCACGTTCCAAACATGATCGCAGACACCCCCGTGTTCGCCGCCCTCACCACAACGCAACCCAACTCCCACCCACGACGCGCCGCCGCACGCACATGCTCCTCACGCCCGCCCGCGTACGGCCCGAACCACCCGTCGTTCGTCACCGTCACGATCAGGTCAGCGCCCCGATCAACCAGCCCCCGCACCAGCCCCGCGTCCGTCATCTCAAAGCACACCGGCGTCGCAACCCGCACTGTTTCCCCTGCGAGACGACCCTTCGTCGGCCTCACCTCCAGCGGCATCTGATCCCGCCCCGCCGACAAATCAAACTTCATCCCCCCCGCCCCCAGCGCCAGCAACTTCCCCTCCAGCCACTTGTTCCACGAGATGTAAGGCATCGTCTCGCCGAACGGCGTCAGGTGCATCTTGTCGTACCGCCGCTCATCGACAGCGCCATCCTGCACCACGAACACGCTGTTGAACTTCCGCTCCGCCTTCCACTCCACGCCCCGCGCGCTCTCGATAAACCGCACCCCCTCCGCCGCGATCGCCCCCACGATCAGAGGCACACCAACCTCGCGCTGCAGCGCCAGCAAATCCTCATAAAACACCGTGCTCGCCACGCCCCCCGGGTACGTCAGCCGCGCCGCACGCTCCGCCTCCACCGCCTCCGCGTTCAGCGCCAAGCCCGGGAACATCGTCTCCGGCCAGACGATCACCTCCGCCCCCTTCGCCGCCGCCTCACGCGTCAGCGACTTCATCCGCTCAAAGTCCTTCACCTTCTGCTCGAACCCCCACGCGATCTTGTTGCTCTGCGGCACGTTGCTCTGCACCACGCCCACCACCAGATACCGCGGGTCTAACTCAGGAAACAGATTGCCCGGAACCATCGCCGCAAGCACGCTCGCTGCGCACACCGCCCCGAACCCGATCCACCTGAGCCGCGTCGACCCGCGACGCCACGAGCGCAACACCGACCCCGTCAGCGCCGACACCACCAGCGCCGTCGGCACAACCCCGAGCAGCGTCAACTCCCCGATCAGGTACCACGCGTACCCGTGGAAAATCACCTCCGCGCGCAGCGACTCCAGCCCAGCCCACAGCAGCGCCATCAGCACCCACCACCGCGTCCGCTCCCCCACCCACCGCGTCCGCCGCAGCCGCACGCCCAGCCACACGAACGCCGCCGGGTACAAGGACAGATACGCCGCCAGCACCGGCCACCCCAGCGCCGTCACGTCGATCAGCCACCGCTGATAGAAGAACCACGCCGGGAACGCGGTCGCCCACACCGCCAGCGCCGCCTTCCGCGCATCACACGCGAACCACGCCAGCGCCAGCAGGGGCGCCAGCGACACCAGCCCCATCGGCCACCACGCCACCGGGCGAAACGCCACCCCGAAACACACCCCGTGCGCCGCCCCCAGCAGCAAGCCCCACACCCAAGGCCGGCGCTCCACCGCGTCCCAACGCATGAATCAACTCTACCTCCCCAAGCCCTCTCCCTCCGAAAGAGGACAGGGCAAGGGGCTCAGATTGGTCCCGCGCCTTCCACCCTCTCCCCTCGCGGGAGAGGGTCGTCGCGCAGCAACGGGGTGAGGGGGCGCCTCACCGCACGATCACAACTCTTCCTCTTCCTCATCGTCCTCGACAAGGTCGTCGTCGGCCTCGAGGTCGTCCTCGAACTCCTCATCCTCGCCGAACTCGTCTTCCTCATCGTCGAGGAAGTCGTCGTCCTCCTCGTCCTCCCACTCCTCGCCCTCCCCGTCGGCCTCTTCCTCCTCCTCTTCCTCTTCCTCCATCACAGGCCGCACCGCCGGCGCCGCCCACACGCGACCGTCCTCAGCCCACCCGCCGGCCGCCCACAGATCCTCCGCGACCACCGTCGGCGCCGTCACGTCCATGTCAACCATCGCACTGTTCCCGTTCATGGCTCTCGTCCGCCCCGGCGCCGCGCGCCGTGTGCTCCCCAACGATGCCGATCACCCGCGACAACACCCGGCACAGAACACACGAGCCGACACAAGCAACCACCCGTGCCAGCCAAACCGGGCGGTACACTACAACTCAACCTCACGCTGTCAATCCCTTCCCCGCAACCACCGCACATCATCCGCTTCCACCCCCGATCCCCTCCCCCGCCCCCACCCGCGGCCAACACCTTGCCCCAACCCTCCGACGAATCCTTCCAGCCGGTTCCCGCGGTGCTCGCCCTCCTCCTCCCGGGCCTCGGGCACGCCGCCCTCGGCCAGACCCGCCGCGCCGTCCTCATCGGCGCCTCCATCCTCTCGCTCTTCGCCGGCGGCATCCTCATCGGCGGCATCGACTGCATCGACCGCCGGGAGGATCAATGGTGGTTCCTCGGCCAGGCCTTCGTCGGCCCAACCGCCTTCGCCGTCGATGCTTACCACCAATCCCTCAAGGTCAAGGACCCCGCCTCCGGCGCCCTCCGCGCCCCCAACCCCGACGAGAACCCCCGCTTCGAAAAATCCCTCGGCCGCGTCAACGAGATCGGCTCGCTCTTCACCGCCATCGCCGGGCTCCTCAACGTCATCGCCATCCTCGACGCCGCCTGGCACGCCCCGAGCCGCCGCTGACCCCCACGCCCCAGCATGCTCGCCTACCGCCCATTCCTCGACCCCCTCCCTCTCCACGACCTCTGGTGGGTCACCATCCTCCCCCTCGCTCTGGGCATCTCCGCCGCCTACAAGGCCGTCCGAATCCCCGAAACCGATCTCGCAACCCCCCGCTACCTCCGCCACGTGCTCTCCATGACCATCCAATCCATCGGCGCCATGCTCGGCATCTGGGTCGGACTCGTCCTCCTCATCGAGTTCATCGTGCCCCTCTTCGGCTAAGACCCGCCTCCCACACTCGATGCCTCGATGCCTCGATGCCTTCTACAAGTAACTCACCATCCCTCCCCAACCCCGCTCCAGATTCACCACCAGGTACCGCAGCGCATCCACCCAGTGATCCGGCCCCTCCTTCCGGGGCGCCGCCGATCCACCCTTCCGCTCGTACCGGTACGCCTCCATCGCCGCGATCAGCCCCGCGCACCTTTCGTGCACGAACAGCCGCGGCCCGCCGCTCGCCGGCGCCAGCCGCGCCCTGAGCAGGCCTAACCCTTCCTCCACCCCCATCCGCCGCGTCCGCACCCGCATCCCCGCGCGCTTGAGCGCCGTCACCGCGCTCACCCCGCTGTGCCCGCTCCGCTGATGCCCCGCCGGGTCGGCCCCGATCCACGCCGGCCCCTCCTCCGGCGCCCCCCTCCGTGCGCACACCGCGCGCACCCGCTCGATCACCCGCTCCAGCGTCGCCTCCCGAGCCACCATCTCATCCACCACCCGCACCACGCCCTCGCCATCCATCCGCGCCAGCAGAAACACCGTCGGATCCGCGAACCCGAAATCCATCCCCCCGACCCACACCCCTTCCAGAGAGTCGCCCCCGACCACGTGCACCCCGCGCTCGAACTCCGGCAGCACCGCGTCTCGCATCAGCGGCCTCTCGCACAGCATCTCCGCCCTCCACGACGCCTCCCCGCTCCGACCCTTCATCGCCAGCGCATCGTCGATCACCACGTGGCCGTCCCCACGCTTCGCCCGCCCCCCGCACTCCTCCCACAGCCCGCACCCCTCGCACGCACGCCCCGCCTCGCACCGCGACAGCACCTCCGCCACTCCCCACCGGAACAGCCGCGGCGCCGGCCCGGCGCACCCCTCCCCCGCACGCGCCACCACCGACGCCATCAGCCCCGCCGGCCGGTGCATCGTGCTCAACGCCTCCACCGCCGCGTGCGCCCACACCGCGCCGCACCGCCTCGACCGCGGCGCCAGCAGCGCCGCCGCCCACACCTCCGGATCGAACAACTCCACTTCGTCGCACCGCAACTTCTGCGGCCTCACGCCGCGCACGCTCGTCTCCGACTGCGCGCACACCTCCGCCACGCTCCCGTTCACCAGCGCCACCCGCCGCGCCGTCATCCGACCATCCACCATCGCCCGCACCGCCGGCCGCTCGAACAGCCTCCTCAGATGCCCGTGCATCCGCTGCGATTGCTCCAGGCTCCCCCCGATCAGCCTCACCTCGATCCCCGGCTTGAACACCAGGTCCAGCAGCGTCGCCACCGCCGCGTAGAACGTCTTCCCCCCGCCCCGGCACGCCCACACCACCGCATCCCTCGACCGCGCCGCCGCCGCGCCCTCCTCGAAAAACGCGTGGCACAGGTACGCCAAGGGCCCATCCCTCGGCCGCCCCTCCTCCGCCTCCCACGCGTGCCGAGGCGCCTCCACGTCCAGCGCCGCCCGCAGCCACGCGTGCAACTGGTTCGCCGTGCGCGGCCGCACGCCGGCCACCATCCGCGCATCGCGCCACCTCCCTCCTCTCTGCGTGCGCGGGAGGGTGGTCGCGCAGCGAACGGGTGAGGGGTCTCCGCCTTCAAGTTCAAGCATCCCCCACCTCCGCCCCGCGCCGCTCCAGCGCCTCGCGCAGCAGCGCCTCGGTCGCCTCGTCCACCGCCGGAGCCTCCGCGCCCGCGGCGCTCTCGAGCGCGTGCGTCGGAGGCTCCAGGGTCAGCAGGTCCGCGCACGCCTTCCGCCGCGTCTCCTCCGACTCCGCCTCCTGCGCCAGCCGCAGCAGCGCCGCCGCCGCCCTCACCCGCATGCGGCTCACCACCAGCCCCGCCCGCGCATCCTCCAGCCGCCGCAACGCCGCCAGCGCGTCCAGCGCCGTCACACCCTCCGCATCCTCGATCGCCCACCGCGCCAGTTCCTCGATCGACATCCCCCGCCGCCGCGCCACCGCCGACAGCCCCGCACCCGCCGGCGCGGCCGCCATCTCGCTCAGCAGCGACCCGTTCCTCGCGGTCATCGCTTCCCCCCTTTCGCCGCGCGCCGCGCGGCCCTCACCAACGCCGTCCCCCGGTCCGGATGCACCACGCGCAACCACCGCAACACCTCGCGCCGCTGCCGCTCCGTCAGAAAGAACGTCACCGACGACGGCAGCCCGTTAGTCGCCCGACTCCCCATGACTCCCCCTTGATGCCTCGATGCCCCGATGCCTCATGCCTTCTCAAACCCAAACGCCCTCTTCCGGCACGCCGCGGCCGCGCATGCCCGCGCGAACAGCCGCTCCAGAGGCTCCCCCGCCCACCGCCTCGTCGCCCCCGACGCCCTCGCCCACCGCCTCACCTCGCGCTCCACGAAGCCCTCGCCGCAACGCCCGACCCACCGCGCAAGACAGCCGCGCGGCGCCGCCATCTCGTGCCGCGACAACCCGCCGTGCGCCATCGCGTCCAGCAGCCGCTGATCCCACGCCGAAACCGGCAGCATCACCGAGCGCATCCCCGCAGCCTCATGGAACGCGCTGATCACGCCCATCCCCGACACCGCCTCCGTCCGCACCGTCAACGGCTCGTCCAGGTACGCCCTCACCAGCGCCCGCGCCACCCCCGCGCCCCGAAACCGCGGATCCACCACCAGCCGCCCGATCCGCCTCACCTCGGCGTTCAGCCGCCGCGACACCTCGCGCCGGCCCGCCGCCACGGCGTCGTACCGTCCCGGCCAGAACGCCTCGCGCCACACCCCCCGGAGCGTCGGCATCACCACCACCAGCACCCCCGCGAGCGACCCGTCGCCATCCTCCGCGCGGAGCGTCAGCACCGGCGCCGCGGGCGCCGAAGCCCGGTAGTGGAACGACCTCAACGCCCGGTAGTCGTCGTACGACCCGCGGACAACCCGCCAGCGCCGCGCGAGCGCCGAGCCGACCCCGCGCCGCTCCACCGTCGCTGCGCCTGCCAGCGAGACGCGAACGACAGCGTCGGCGCCGAGCGCGCCGCTGTCACCGAGCGATCCGTTCCCGGTCGCGACCGCCAGCCGCACGCCATCGCGGCGGCACTCGCGGGCCAGCAACGCCGCCACCGTTCTTGCCGTCGCCGGGTCGAGCCCGTGCAGGAACTCATCCACCAGCAGCGCACCGCCCCGCCGCGACCGGGCCAGCGCCGCCGCCAGCCGCAGTCGCTGGCGCTGGCCCGTCGAGAGCATCGAGGGCGTGCGGACGAAGCACCGCGCCTCGCCCAGGCCGACGCGCGAGAGCAGCCGCATCCCCGCCTCCGCCCTGGCCTCGTCATCTCCCCGCGCTCCCATCGCCCGCGCCGCGACCTCCACCGCCGCGATCTCCGGCAGCGCATCAGCCTCGTCCATCCGCAGCACCCGCGCCCCCAGCGCCGCCCCGGCGGCGCGGAGCAACGTCGATTTGCCGGCCCCACTCGGCCCGGTCACCAGGGCCACGGCGCCGGGCGCGAGGCCGACCAGCGCCCTGAGCGCCTCCGTCCCCTCAATGCGCGGCGGCTCTCGCGCCTCGGGCCCCTCCAGCGACAGCCCGAACCGCGACGCCGCGTGCATCGCCAGGGCGCCCCTCACTCCCCGCATATCGCACCCACCGCCTCCATATGCCGGCGAACCGTGTGATACGAAACGCCCAGCGCCGCCGCCGCCTCGCGCATGGTCAGGCCCTGGAGCACGCACGCCGCCGCCACCCGGCGCCGCGTCACGCCCCACTCATCCTGCCGCCGGAGCACCCCGACGAAGCGCTCGGAGAGCATCCGCGCCAGCAGCCGGCGCAACCGCCGCCGCAGAGCCCTCGCCGCGGCAGGGCCGGCCCGCGCATCGCCCAGCGCCGCCAACCTCGAGACCGGCACGCCATCCGAATACACCGCGCGCACCAGGGCCTCATCCGCCGGGAGCAGATGCTTCGACCGCTCCACGATCACCTCCGCCGCATCCCGACGACCCAGCCGACGCCGCAGATCAGGGTCGATCGGAGACCGCTCCCTCTCCTGCTGCGACTCCGGCGGCGCCGGCGCAGCTCCCGAATCGGGCGATGGCGACGCGATCGTCGCATCGACGCCGCTCGCGCATCGCCGCTTCCGCTTCGCCTTGCTCCCGGGCGCCCACGCCGTGGTCGGCCCGTCCACGGCCGCCGCACCCGCCACCACATCCCCGGCCCCATCGCTCCACCGCATAGCCAATCTCCAGATTATCGGACTCATGGTCTACTCAACAGTGAACTCCGCCGACCTTGAGGTTTTACCCCGTGTCCACAAGCCTGCAAGGGTTTTGTATGGTATAGACGATCCTTTGCGCGCGGCTCCGGTCGCCGCCCCCCGAGAGACCCCCATGCGCGAACTGGGCGAAACCATCCGCAACCGACGCCGCGAACTGCGGCTCACGCTGGATCGCCTCGCCGTCGCCGTCGGGTGCCACAAGTCCTACCTCTCGCAGATCGAGAACGGCCGCCGCGACGCCCCGCCCTCCGACGATCTCCTGCACCGCCTCGAGCGCTCCCTGCGACTCAAGCCCGATTCGCTCACCATCAAGGCCCGCATGGAGTCGATGCCCGTCTCCGTGCGCGAGCAGTTCGAGCGTGCCGCCCTCGACCGCCAGGCCGGACGCCGCCTCGCCGCCCTCCTCCGCTCGCGCACCCTCGACGACCTCCACGCCTCC
>CANJKQ010000021.1 GCA_947474905.1 Pseudomonadota bacterium
ATCGTGATTTATGACAGCTCGCCCTATCACACCGCCGCGCGTGCCTGGTGGATGCTGCGCACCTTTGGCGCGCACGATGTTGCCATTCTCGACGGCGGCTTCGCCAAATGGCAGGCCGAAGGCCGCGCCATTGCCAGCGGCAAGGAAACGCTGCGCCATCGCCATTTCACCGTCTGGGCGGATGACACGGGCGTCCGCACGCTTGCCCAGATGAAGGCCAATATCGAATCGGGCGCCGAGCAAGTGATGGACGCGCGCTCGCGCAGCCGATTTGAAGGGACCGAGCCTGATCCCCGCCCCGCGACGATGCCCGGCCACATCCCCGGCAGCAAGAACATCCCCTATGGTTCGCTGTTCAATGAGGACGGCACCTGGAAGCGGGGCGATGCGCTGAAGGCCGTTTATGACGCGGCGGGCATCGACCTTTCGAAACCCGTGGTCGCAACCTGCGGATCGGGCATCACGGCGGCGGTTCTGGTGTTCGGCGCGCATCTGCTCGGCGCCAATGCCGCGCTCTATGACGGCAGCTGGTCTGAATGGGGCGCGGATCTGTCGACGCCCAAGGCCATGGGCGCGGCGTGAGGACTGTGGTTGCCAATACCCCGTTCGTCCCGAGCGCAATCGAGGGACGGGCGATTGGCAACCCGCCAGAGGCCCGTGTCTCGACTTCGCTCGACACGAACGGAGTTTAGCGTTGGCGGGTAAAAAAGACGGTGACCAACGCGCCCCCGCCACGCGCGTCGTCACGGCCGGGCGGCGCAAGGAGTGGACGCAGGGCATCGTCAACCCGCCGGTCTGGCGGGCCTCGACCATCCTTTATGACTCGGTTGCGGACATGCGCGCGACCGCGCGAGGCGACACGCACCACAAGCTGTTCTACGGTCGGCGCGGCACCCCGACGCAATGGTCATTGGCCGACGCGCTGACCGAGCTTGAGCCGGGCGCGGAAGCGACGTTGCTTTACCCCTCGGGCGTCGCGGCCATCGCTGCGGCGTTGCTGAGCGTGCTGTCCCCCGGTGACGAGCTGTTGCTGACCGACAATTGCTATGACCCGACACGCGGGGTGGCGAGCGGCTTGCTCAAACGGATGGGCATCACCACGCGCTTTTTCGACCCGATGGTGGGCGCTGACATCGCCACGCTGATTACCGAAAAAACCCGCGCGATTTTCCTCGAAGTCCCCGGCAGCCTGACCTTTGAAGTGGCCGATGTGCCCGCCATCGTGCGCGTCGCCAAGGAACGCGGCCTCGTCACCCTGATCGACAATACTTGGGCGACACCCCTGCTGTTCCCCGCCATCGCGCGCGGCATCGACCTCAGCATCATGGCGTGCACCAAATATATTGTCGGCCATTCCGATGCGATGCTGGGCTCCGTCACTGCCGCACCGGGCCACTTCGCCAAGCTGCGGACGACGAGTTACCAGCTCGGCCAATGTGTCAGCCCCGACGACGCTTTTCTGGGCGCGCGCGGCCTGCGCACGCTGGCGGTGCGGTTGCGCCAGCATGGCGAATCGGCGCTCCAGATCGCGCAGTGGCTGGCCGGGCAGCCCGATGTGGCGCAGGTGCTTCACCCCGCTTTGCCCGATTGCCCCGGTCACGCGCATTTTGTCCGTGATTTCAACGGCGCGTCGGGACTGTTCGGCTTCGTGCTCAACGGCAGCGATGAAGCGGCGCGCGCCGCGCTGATTGACGGACTGGCGCTGTTCGGCATCGGTTATAGCTGGGGCGGGTATGAAAGCCTGGCCGTCCCCGTCGATCCACGCCCTTATCGCACCGCAACGCGGCCCGACTTTGCCGGACCGATCGTCCGGCTTCAGATCGGTCTTGAAGACCCCGGCGACCTGATCGCCGATCTTGCCGCTGGACTCGCCCGTTTTCGCGCCGCGCGCGGCTGACGTGGATGGCGGGGGCCGCCAAACTGTGGCGCACGCGCAACATGCTTTCTCCTGCTAGCGAGATCACGACACGATTATTGTTGTGCAACGCAGCACGATCGCGCAAATTGAGTATGTTGGGTCGAAGGTTCGGGAAACGCTTAACCAATACAGCACCACGACCAACATAAGCAGGTGGGGACGCATTCCTAATTAGGGAAAGGAATATGATGCGCTTCTCCGACTATCTTCGTGGCGGGCTGGTGCTCGCCGCCGCCACTGTTGCGACGCCGGCGCTGGCCGACGATCAGGCGCCCGCTGCCGGGCCGACCGCCCCGCCGCCCGCCATCACCATCAACGGCACGGCGGCGCTAGTCAGCGATTATCGCTTCCGCGGCGTGTCGCAGACCGATCGCAATGGCGCGATTCAGGGGTCGATCACGGTCACGCATAAATCAGGCCTGTACGCGTCGGTCTGGGCATCATCGGTGCACGGCTATGTCACGGCGGCGGGCGATTATGTAAACGGCACCACCGCCGGCCAGGCCAGCGTCGAGATGGACTTGATCGCCGGCTATAAGAAGACATTCCACGGCACGACGTTCGACATCGGCGTGCTCTATTATTTCTACCCCAAGACCAAGCTGCGTGGCGATCCGACCAGCTCGGACTTTGCCGAACCTTATTTCGACGTATCGCGCACCTTTGGTCCGCTGACCGCGAAGGCGACCGTCAATTATGCGTTCAGCCAAAAGGCGCTGGCGCTCAATCAGATTCGGCCCAAAAAGAGCAACGTCTATCTGGCGGGCGACTTCACGCTGGCGGTGCCCAAAACCCCAGTCAGCCTGACGGCGCATATCGCGCATTCGTTTGGCCCCAGCTGGCTTGCGACCGATTCGACCGGCAAGAAAGGCTATACTGACTGGAATCTCGGCGCGACCTATACCTGGAAGGCGCTGACCTTCGGCATCAGCTATGTCGATACCGACGCCAAGTTCCTGTCGCCATCGGGCAAGAATATTTCCAAGGCGGGCGCCGTCGGGTCGATCACCGCGTCGTTCTGATTGGGTAATATCTCGCCAACGCCGTTCGTGCTGAGCTCGTCGAAGCACCGTACTTTCTTGCAAGGAAGAACAGCCCCCTTCGACTGCCTGCCAAGGCAGGCGCTCAGGACAGGCTTCGACTTCGCTCAGGGCGAACGGAAATGACGACCAAACAATAAGGGCCCGGCGCGACGAACCGGGCCCTTGTTCTTTCTAGCCTACCGCGCGCGATCAGTTCGACGGAATATTGGTCGTCGCGCTTTGGCCATCGCCTTCGGGCGCGGCGATGATGTCGCGGGTGGCGGTGCCCTTGTCGACCACCGTCGTCTTGCTGTCGGCGAGCGTCGAGCGAATACCGGCCTCGGCCAATTCGCTGCCTGCCGCGTTCAACGTCACGGCTTCACCCGAGCTGCGCGGCGCAGTGCCGCCGAACAGAGCCTGCAGCGTCAGCGCATTGGGGTTGCTGTCCTGCGGGCGCGCGGCGCCGGGCTTGGGCGGGACCAGCGAATAATCGGGCGGAATGACCAGCGGCGCCTGGCGCGCGACCGCAAATTCGTCAGGGCGGATACGGTGCAGGCCCGATCCACCGCAGCCGGCCAACATTGAGGCAAGGCCCAGGCCCAGCGCGGCAGTCATCACTTTACGCATTCAACGTCTCCACCGTGTCCGGATCGCCGGCGTCGCCCGCGTCCGGATGCTTGTCGCGGGCAAACAGCGCGCCCGCAAGCAATATCAGAACCCCTATCGTAATCGCCGCGTCGGCGACATTGAAGACCAAAAACGGTCGCCACTCGCCAAAATGCAGATCGGCGAAATCGACGACATAGCCCAGCCGGATGCGATCCAGAATATTGCCGAGCGCGCCGCCCAGCACCAGCCCCAGCCCGACCAGCTCCTGCCGCTTGGTTTCGCGCAGCATCCACGCCAGCACGCCCCCGGCAATCGCGGCGGTCAGCGCGACGAGTGCCCAGCGCGTCGCGTCGCTATGCGCGGGCAGCAGGCCGAGCGACACGCCTTCATTGGGCACGAAGCGCAGCTGGAAAAAACCAGTAACGGTGCGCACGCCGCCGAGATCGTCGAGGTTGAGCACCTCGGTAATGCCATATTTCGCCGCCTGATCGGCGAGAAAGACGAGCGCGGCGACGATGAAGCCGATGGGGCGGAAACGCATCATGCGCCAGCCCCTACCACATCCGCGCAGCGATCGCACAGCGCGCCGTCTTCGGTGACTTCGGGCAGATGGCGCCAGCAGCGGCCGCATTTGTGGTGGGTGGTGCGGGTGACATTCACGTCGATCCGAACATCAGGTAAGAAAAACGCGCCCGACTTTGGCTCACCGCGTTCATAAGATACGACCGACGTTATAAATAGTTCAGCCAGTTCGTCGGCTGGCGTCACCTCGAGGTCAGGACACCGTTGAAATACAAAATGTACTGCGGCCTCCAAACTCGATCCTAAGATTTTCTGGCGGCGCAGCGGTTCGATATGTTCAGAAACAATTCGGCGATGCGCGCGCAATTGCTCCCACCTAAGCCCAAGATCATCGACGCCCGATGTTAGCCACGCCTCATCAATCTGAGGCCACTCCAGAAAATGCACGCTCTCTGCCTCGTCCGGAAACCGCGTCTGCCACACTTCTTCCGCCGTATAGACCAGCACCGGCGCCGCATAGCGCACCAGCGCGTGGAACAGCGTGTCCATCACCGAGCGGCAGGCGCGGCGCTTGGCGTTCTGCTTGCCGGTCAGCGCGTTGACGTCGCAATAGAGGCTGTCCTTGCGGATATCGAAATAAAAGGCCGACAGGTCCTCATTGGCGAAATCGCTGAGCAGGCGGACATAGCGGTTGAAATCATAGCCCTCCGCCGCCGCCTTCAACTCACTATCCAGCTTGCCAAGCAGATGAAGCATATAGCGCTCCAGCTCGGGCATCTCCGCGACCGGCACCCGCTCCGCCTCGGTAAAGCCATCCAGCGCGCCGAGCAGATAGCGGAAGGTGTTCCTCAGCTTGCGATACTGGTCCGCCACCCCGGCCAGGATTTCCTTGCCGATGCGGTGATCCTCGGTGAAATCGACCGATAGCGCCCACAGCCGCAGGATATCCGCGCCATAATCGCGCATCAGGTCGAGCGGATTGATCGTGTTGCCGAGGCTCTTGGACATTTTCATGCCCTTGGCGTCCATCGTGAACCCGTGCGTCAGGATCGCGTCATAGGGCGCGCGCCCCCGCGTGCCGCAGCTTTCGAGCAGCGACGACTGGAACCAGCCGCGATGCTGGTCGGAGCCTTCGAGATACAAGTCCGCCGGCCAGCGCAAGTCAGGCCAGCGCCCACTTTCCAACACATAGGCATGGGTGCAGCCGCTATCGAACCACACGTCCAGAATGTCGGTGATGCGCTCATAATCCTCGGCGCGGTAGCGGTCGCCGAGATAGTCCTGCGCGCGGTCATCGCGCCACGCATCGACCCCGCCTTCGCGGATCGCGGCGACGATGCGCGCATTCACCTCGGCGTCGACCAGATAGTCGCCGGTCTTGCGATCGACGAACAGCGTGATCGGCACGCCCCAGGCGCGTTGGCGGCTGAGCACCCAGTCCGGCCGCCCCTCGACCATCGCGCCGATCCGGTTGCGGCCCTTTTCGGGGTAGAAGCGCGTGGCATCGAGCGCGGCGAGCGCGCGTGTGCGCAGCGTGTCGCCTGCGGCCCGCCCCTCGACTTGGCTCGGGGCGAACGGAGGCTGTTCGCTCCGGGCGAACGGCGGCTCGGCGCCCCCCTCATCCCCACCGTTCGTGTCGAGCGAAGTCGAGACACGGGTGCCTTGGGCCAGCGGCTCGCTTTGCTCGCCGATCAAGCGGCTGCGACCGTCCCCCGGACGGTCGCTGATCGCCGCTTGATCCATCGGCACAAACCATTGCGGCGTGCAGCGGAAGATGACTTTCTGCTTCGACCGCCAGCTATGCGGGTAGCTGTGCTGGAAATCGTCCGACGCCGCGAGCAGCGCGCCCGCCGCACGCAAGTCCGCGCAGATCGGGCCATCGGCAGCGACGAACTTCTTGTTGATGACGCTGCCCTGCCCGCCGAGCCACGCCCAATCGGCGCGATACCGCCCATCGGCCTCGACCGCGAAGACGGGGTTTAGCCCATGCGCCTTGCACAGCTCGAAATCGTCCTCGCCATGATCGGGCGCCATGTGGACGAGGCCGGTGCCCGCATCGGTGGTGACGAAATCGCCAGGGAGGAACGGGCGCGGGCGGAGGAAGAATTCGGCGAGGGGGGAGGATGGGTCGATGTGCGGGCCTGCGCCCTCCCCGCCTACTTCGTCGCCCCGGACTTGATCCGGGGCAAGGCTGCCTTGCCCCGCGCTGGTAGAAGAAGAAGCGGGACCCCGGCTTTCGCCGGGGTGACGGAAGAATTTGGCCATCGGGTGCAGGGCCTTGGCGTCGGCGAGTTGGGCACCCCGAAAGAGTTCGGAAGAGCGGAACGGCACTGCACCAACTAAAATTCCAGAGTCGGGGTACTTCGCTTTCAGGCGAGCAGTGATGCGCTCTGCAACCCTGTCTTTGAGCTTGCTGGCGACGATGAAAACATGACCGCCATTAATATTGGCGAGAAAAGAGGGCTGGGGGTCGTCAAGAAAATCATCTCGTGAGGAGGAATTGACGCTCGCCACAAACGAGACGGCCTCATACTCAACCTCTGCCCCATAAGCCAAAGCCTGGTTGACCGGGATCGTCCAAGGGGTCGTGGTCCAGATCACGGCATGGACTTTATAGCCCGCATCGATCAGTTCCTGAATGCCCGGCGCATTCGGCGCCTCCACAATCTCGAACGCCACGTCGATCTGGGTCGAGGTGATGTCCTCATATTCGATCTCGGCCTCGGCGAGGGCGGTCTTTTCGACCGGCGACCACATCACCGGTTTCGCGCCGCGATAGAGCTGGCCGCTCTCGGCGAACTTCATCAGCTCCGCAACGATCGTCGCTTCGGCGTCGAAGTCCATGGTGAGATAGGGGTGATCCCAGTCGCCATTGATGCCCAGCCGCTTCAGCTGCTCGCGCTGGGTATCGACCCATTTCTGCGCGTACGCCCGGCATTCGGCGCGGAACTCGTCCGCGGGCACCTCGTCCTTGTTCTTCTTTTTCTTGCGATATTCCTCCTCGACCTTCCATTCGATCGGCAGGCCGTGGCAGTCCCAGCCGGGCACGTAAGGCGCGTCAAAGCCCATCAGGCTGCGCGTCCGGCACACCATGTCCTTCAGGATATGGTTGAGCGCGTGGCCGATATGCATGTCGCCATTGGCATAGGGCGGGCCGTCATGGAGGATGAACTTTTCCCGCCCCCGCCGCCGCTCGCGCAGGCGATCGTACAGCCCCATGTCCTGCCAGCGCGCGAGAATGCCCGGCTCCTTCTGCGGCAGGCCGGCCTTCATCGGAAAGTCGGTCTTGGGCAGGAAAACGGTGTCGCGCCAGTCGCGGGGGGTGGAGGTTTCGTCGGTCATTGCCCGGCGGCGCTTAAGACCTCGCGCGCGCGGGCGCAATCCGCGTCCATCTGGCGGGTGAGCGCGTCCAGGCTGTCAAACTTCGCTTCGGGGCGGAGATAGTCGATCAGCGCGACCTCGATCGTCTGGCCATAGAGGTCGCCGGCAAAGTCAAAGAAATAGGCCTCGAGCAATTCCTTGGGCGGATCGAAGGTCGGGCGGATGCCAAGGTTCGCGGCACCATTCAGCACGCGGCCATCGGCCAGCCGCCCGCGCACGGCGTAAATGCCGTAAGCGGGGCGCAAGTAACTCCCCAGGTCGATATTGGCGGTGGGGTAGCCGATCGTGCGGCCGCGCTTGTCGCCATGGATCACCGCGCCCTGGATGGCGAAGGGCCGGGTGAGCAGTTCCTCCGCAGCGCGCGGATCGCCCGATTTGAGTAGCGCGCGGATGCGGCTGGAGGACACCGCCTCGCCCCCGTCCGCCACCGCGCCGACGGTTTCCACTGAAAAGCCATGTTGGCGTCCAAGCTCGGCCAACACGCGGACATCGCCGCCGCGCCCCTTGCCAAAGGTAAAGTCCTCACCCGTCACCACCCCGCCTGCGCCGATGCCGCTCAGCAGCCGATCGGTCACAAATTGCTCGGCGGTGAGGCCCGCGAGCGCGGCATCGAAATGGAAAACGATCATCGCATCCGCACCGGCGGCGGCGAACAGCGCCTGGCGCTGGTCAAGCGTGGTGAGCCGAAAGGGCGGCATGTCGGGCTTGAAAAAGCGGACCGGGTGCGGATCAAACGTCGCGACCAGCGCCGGGCGACCCGCCGCGCGGGCCTGGGCAATGGCCCGACCGACCACTGCCTGATGCCCCCGGTGAAATCCGTCAAAATTGCCGAGCGCGATGACCCCGCCGCGCAAGGCCGCAGGCGCCACCGAGCCGCCATCGAGCCGCTCCATGGCTGGCGGCTATAGGGGCAGCTTTGGGGACGCGCTAGAGCGCAGCGCGATGATCCCGCCTTCGCTTGCGCGGCGAATGTTCCCTAATGTTCGCACTGACCATGGCGTTGGTCGTAAGCGTTGGTCGTGGCGCGGGATCGAGCCTGCAGGGGCGGCAAAGCAACAGCACCGGCGATTAGAAATAGCGTCGCACCAGGATA
>CANJKQ010000022.1 GCA_947474905.1 Pseudomonadota bacterium
AAACGCTTCAACCAGACCAACGCTAATCACCACCGCATGAATGCCTAGCTGACCGACTTTGACGATTTTGCCCGTCGCATCATGGCTGGTACCCACCGCCAAAGCGACAGTGCGTTCGATCATCTTGCCGTCGCGATCAAGCCGGATGGTCACCTTCGCGCCGGGGTGAGCCTGGACAAAGGTGAAGACGTCGTAAAAATCGCCAACCTCATGCCCGTCTATCGCCAGGATGCGGTCATTCGTTCGAATATCGGCGCGCGCCGCCACGCTTTTGGGCTCGACTTGCCCCACCAGCGTGCTCGGGGGCTTGCCATAGACCATCGCGAAGCCAGCGAGGATGAGGAACGCAATCAACAGGTTGGTGAGCGGCCCCGCCGCGATGATGATCGCACGTTGCCAGAGCGGCTTGGCGGGAAAAGTCGCATTACGCTCCGCCTCGGGCAGGGCCTGCCAGGCAGGGTCGCTCCGGCTCGACGCATCAAGATCGCCCGCAAAGCGGACATAACCGCCCAAAGGCAGCGCGGCGACTTTCCACCTGGTGCCGCGCCGATCAAAAAAACCGAACAGCTCGCGGCCAAAGCCGATCGAAAATTCCTCGGCCTTTACGCCGAAAAACCGCCCTGCCGAATAATGGCCAAGCTCATGCAGGAAAATCAGCGGGCCGACGACCAGCGCAAAGGCGAACAACGAAATGAGGAAGCCAAACATCTACGCGACTTTATCCTTCACCCGCTCCGCTGCCAATCGACGGGCCCCCGCGTCGATGACCAGCACGTCATCCAGCGTCGCGGGCGCCGCCGGATCGTAGCTGTCCAGGATATCCTCGACGATTGCGGCAATTTCGAGGAAGCCGACGCGGCCGTCCAGAAAGGCCGCCACCGCAATCTCATTCGCGGCATTCAGGACCGCCGGCCGCGCCCCGCCCGCATCCAGCGCCTCGCGCGCCAGCCGCAGCGCGGGAAAACGCACCGGATCGGGCGCGGAAAAATCGAGCCGGCCGACGCTGACGAAATCGAGCGGCTCCATCGGTGTCGCAATCCGCTCGGGCCAGGCGAGGCAATGCGCGATCGGCACGCGCATATCGCTCGGCCCGAGCTGGGCCAGGATCGAGCCGTCGACATATTCGACCATCGAATGGATGACCGACTGGCGGTGGCAGATCACCTCAATCTGATGATTGGCGACCGGAAACAGGCGCGCCGCCTCGATGAGTTCCAGCCCCTTGTTCATCATCGTTGCCGAATCGACCGAAATCTTGGCGCCCATTGACCAATTGGGGTGGGCGACCGCCATTGCAGGCGTGACGCCGCGCATCTCGTCCAGACTTGCGTCGCGGAACGGACCGCCGCTCGCGGTCAGGATGATCCGGCGGATGCCCTCGGGCCGATCGAAATCAAAGCATTGGAAAATCGCGTTATGCTCTGAATCAGCCGGCAGCAGCGTCGCGCCTGAGGCTGTCGCCGCCGTCAGGATCACGTCACCGGCCGACACCAACGGCTCTTTATTGGCCAGCACCACCGTGCCGCCGCGCGCAATCGCCGCCATCACCGGCTTCAGCCCCGCGCAACCGACAATCGCGCCCATGGTAAGGTCAGCGTCAAGCTCGGCGGTATCGGCGATGGCCTGCTCACCGCCCGCGCAGGCAATGCCCGTACCCGCCAGTCGCTCCTTCAGCGCTGTGAGGCAGCTTTCGTCCGCCACAACCGCCAGCTTGGCATTGGTGCGGATGGCCGCAGCGGCAAGCTTTTCAACATCGCAATTGGCGGTCAGCGCCAGCACCTCAAAGGCTTCGGGCGAACGCTCCACCAGATCGAGCGTCGAGGTGCCGACCGAACCCGTCGCGCCCAGGATCGTCACCGTCTTCATGCCCAGAACCCTCTCACCTGTGGCAGCATAACCAAGAATGCCGCGATCGGCGCCACTGGCGCAAGTCCATCCAGCCGGTCAAGCAGCCCGCCATGGCCGGGAAGCAACGTACCGCTATCTTTCACGCCCGCCCGCCGTTTCAACCAGCTTTCGAACAGATCGCCCGCTTGCGCGACCAGCGCCAGCGCCGGGGTCGCCAGCGTCAACCGCCAGGGAAGCCCATAATAATGGTGGAAAACCGCGCCCAGCAGCGCCGCGCCCAGCACGCCGCCAAGCAGGCCTGACCATGTCTTGTTGGGGCTGATGACGGGCGCCAGCCTTGCCCCGCCAATCGCCCTGCCCGCAAAATAGGCGCCGATATCGCACGCCCAGACCAGCATGAACGTCCAGAAACAGAACAACAATCCGCGCGGTTGGTCGCGGATCAGCAACAGGCCCAGCACAGGCAGGCCGACATAAAGAATACCCGCCGCTGCCCATGGCCGCCGCGTCGCCGCAAGGGCAAACAGCGCGGCCCCGATCAGCAGCCCCAAAGTGAAATATTCCGCCCCGGCGCCGAGCGGCCGTGGCGCCATCACCGCCAGCGGCACGCCCAGGGTGAACTGCATCAGCCGCACCAGCCGGGACGGCAAATCGATCAGCTTGCCCCATTCGCCGACCATGCCGATGCCGACGGCGGACATGACCACCCACAGGGACGCGCCGCCGAGCAGGATCGCCGTTACCGCGCCCAGCGCCAGGACTAGCCCGACCACCGCGCGCACCCTTAGCTCAGACGAAACCGCCGCCGGGTCCAACCGCGTCACAACCCCCCGAACCGGCGCTGCCGCCGGGCGAATTGCGCAATCGCCTCGCCAAAGGCGCGCTCGTCGAAATCGGGCCATAGCGTGTCGACGAACAATAATTCGGCATAGGCGGCCTGCCACAACAGGAAATTAGACAAGCGATGCTCGCCCGAGGTGCGGATGAGCAGATCGAGCGGGGGCAATTCACTGGTTTCGAGCGCCGCGCCAAAGCTCGTCTCGTCGATCGTGGCCGGGTCCACCGTGCCATCGCGCGCCGCCTCCGCCAGTCGCCGTGCCGCCGCCGCCAATTCCTGCTGCGCGCCATAATTGAGCGCGATCACCAGGATCGGCCCGGTATTCGCCGCCGTGCGCGCCAAGGCATCATCGACCAACGCCTTGATGTCGCTGCCAAAACGCTGATAATCGCCAATCACGCGCAGCCGCACATTGTCACGCACCAGCGTGTCGAGATCGGTGCGGATGAAGTGGCGCAGCAGGCCCATCAGGTCGCTGACTTCCTCTTCCGGCCGCCGCCAATTTTCCGACGAAAAGGCGTAGATCGTCAGCACCTCGACGCCCATTTCGCGCGCCGCGCGCGTCACCTTGCGCACCGCTTCCACGCCCTGGCGATGCCCGGCGATGCGCGGCAGGAAGCGCTGCTTGGCCCAGCGGCCATTGCCATCCATGATGATGGCGACGTGGCGCGGCACCTCCCCGGCCCCGGAGGCAGCAGACGCAGCCGGGGCGGACAATGGCCTCACTTGCCCAGGATTTCCTTTTCCTTGGCCGCCGCCGCCGCGTCGATCTCGGCGATGGTCGCGTCGGTCAGCTTCTGCACCTCGGTTTCGTGGCGCTTGCGCTCATCTTCGCCGAACACGCCCTTCTTTTCGTCGGTCTTAAGCGCGTCCATGCCGTCCCGCCGCACATTGCGCGCGGCGATGCGCGCCTTTTCGGCATATTGGCCGGCGAGCTTGGCAAGCTCCTTGCGGCGCTCTTCGGTCAAGTCGGGGATCGGGATGCGCAGCGTGGTGCCGTCGACGATGGGGTTAAGGCCGAGCCCCGCCGAGCGGATCGCCTTGTCGACCGCGCCGACATTGCTCTTGTCCCACACCTGCACCGACAAGAGGCGCGCTTCCGGCGTCGAAACGGTCGCTACCTGGCTGATCGGCATGTGCGAGCCATAAACCTCAACGGTGACAGGATCGAGCAGGCTGACCGACGCGCGGCCCGTGCGCAGCCCCACCAGATCGCCCTTCAGCGCCTCGACCGCGCCGTGCATGCGGCGCTCCAGATCGGCCTTGTCATAAGCGGCCATAATTTTTCTCCATTATTCCTTGATATCGGTGACGATTGTCGAAACACCCTGGCCCGACAGCACCGCCGCCAGATTGCCTTCCTGGCGGATGTTGAACACCACGATGGGAATGCCGTTTTCGCGGCACAGCGCAACGGCGGTCGCGTCCATCACTTTCAGATTGTCGCTCAGCACGCGATCAAAACTCAGCATGTCATAGCGTTTGGCGGTGGCGACGATCTTGGGGTCGGCGTCATAAACGCCGTCGACGCTGGTGCCCTTGAACAGCGCGTCGCAATTCATTTCCGCCGCGCGCAGCGCCGCCGCCGTGTCGGTGGTGAAATAGGGATTGCCGGTGCCGGCCGCGAAAATGACGATGCGGTCCTTCTCCAGATGCCGCTCGGCACGGCGGCGGATATAGGGTTCGCACACACTTGCCATCGGGATCGCCGATTGCACGCGCGTGGCGAAGCCCATTCGCTCCAGCGCATTCTGCACCGCGATCGCGTTCATCACCGTCGCCAACATGCCCATATAATCGGCGCTGGTCCGGTCAAAACCCTTGGCTGCCGCCGCCAGGCCCCTGAAGATATTGCCGCCGCCGACGACGACGCACAGCTCATGCCCCGCCTGCTTGGCGGCGCCGATTTCGCCGGCAACGCGATCAACGGTGGCGGGGTCGATGCCAAACTGCCCCTGCCCCATCAGCACTTCGCCGGACAGTTTGAGCAAGATACGTTTGAAACGGGGCTGGGCCATTGATCCTGACATGGCTGGGGGTGAAAGCGCGGCGGACCTTAGTGGCGCCTGTTCATGATGCCAAGCACTGATGGCGGCGGTAGGGCACCCGCCTGTCGATAACCCTGATACGCCGCCTGCAGCGCGACAAGCGACGCGCGGACATCGGGCGCCGCCGTGCTTGCCTGCAACGTCGCGGTAATGAGCCGTATCTGCCGGTCAATCAACGCGGCAAACTCGACGGGCGCCATCAACCCGATATCGACGGCAATGCGCCACGCCACCGCCATCGACGTAGTGACCGACCCTGCCCCTGCGCTGGCATCGACCTCGGCGAGGCTTGGCAGGTCCTCGGCCTCACCCGCCGCCATTCGCTTGAGGATTGCCGCCGCCCACGGTCGGTCCTGAATGGCCCGCGCCCGCGCCTCGGCGCGCGCCGCGAGCAAATCGGGCGCAACGATCCTGCCTGCATCAATGACAAGCGGCGCAGCATCGCTCGTATCGCACCGATAACCAGGCGAGACGACGAAGTCCGCCAGATCTGCTGAGGCCGCCGCGTCCGTCCGCGAATAATGCAATGGCACCGAGCGACAGCTGAGCGGTCGCCGCGCGTGGATGATGCACTTGCCATCGGCGAGCGCGCTGCACTGGCCCGCCCTCACATCATCGGCGAGGGCCGATAGGACGATATAACGGGTGTAGTCAACGCGCTTCCCGTCGCGCATCGCTTTGACGGGCTGCATTCGCGCCGCAAAGTCGCGCAGCAACCGCTTCCTTTCGAAAAACGCCGCCGGGGCCGCGCGCTCCCCCGTTGGTGGCTGTTGCGGCAGCCAATAGGCGCTGATCATCAGCCGCAGCACGAAATCATCCGCCAGCGCCGCCGCTTCCGACAGCGCCATTTCTGGCGCGCGGTTGCAGCAGGCGCCGCATGCCGTGCAGGCAAAATGCTGACGAGCCGGAGGGGTCACGCGCCGTCGCTCGCCCGACGCGTGGCCCTTGATCCAGCCGGCTACGCTTGCGGCGCCGGTTCGGGCTGCTTGATGCCAGCCGCCGCCGCGACTTCGGCGGCGAAGTCGCTCGCTTCCTTCTCGATGCCTTCGCCGAGCTGGAAGCGGACATAATCCTTCAGCGTAATCGTCGTGCCGGCATCCTTCGCCGCCTTGGCAACGACATCGCTGATCGCGGTTTTGCCATCCATCACAAACAACTGGCTCAACAGCGCGTTTTCCTTGGCGAATTTCTTCACCGCGCCATCGACCATCTTGGCAATGATGTCAGCAGGCTTGCCCGATTCGGCGGCCTTTTCGGTCGCAATCGCGCGCTCACGCTCCAGCACCTGCGGGTCGAGGCCGCTCTCGTCGAGCGCCAGCGGGAAAGCGGCGGCAATGTGCATCGCGAGCTGCTTGCCAAGCGGCGCCAGTACGTCATGGCTTGCCGGGCTTTCCAGCGCGACGAGCACGCCGATCTTGCCTAGGCCCGGCGCCTGCTGGTTGTGGACATAAGCCACCACCGCACCTTCGCTGACCTCCAGACGACGCGCGCGGCGCAGCGTCTGGTTTTCGCCGATCGTCGCGATGTTGGCGGTCAGCACTTCCTCGACGGTCTTGCCACCGAGCGGAGCGGCCTTGATCGTAGCGATGTCATCGCCAAGCTCAAGCGCGACCGAGGTCACGTCGCGGACGAACGTTTGGAACTGATCGTTCTTGGCGACGAAATCGGTTTCCGAATTGACTTCAACCGCCGCGCCCCGGGTGCCGGCGACTTCGACACCGACCAGCCCCTCGGCCGCCGTGCGGCTCGACTTTTTGGCGGCAGCGGCAAGGCCCTTGGTGCGCAGCCAGTCCATGGCGGCATCCATGTCGCCATTGGTTTCGGCGAGCGCCTTTTTGCAGTCCATCATGCCCGCGCCGCTCTTTTCGCGCAGATCCTTGACCATCGCTGCGGTGATATCGGCCATGTTGTTCGATTCCTTATACAATCATCCGTTTATGCTGAGCTTGTCGAAGCGCTGCACTTCCCTCACGAGAAAGCACTGCCCTTGTACAAGCTCAGGGCGAACGGGGTTAGGTCTGGCGGGCGCGTTAGGCCCGCCACGTTTCAGTTCTGCGACGCCGCAACTGCCGGCGCCGTATCACGCGTCGATCTGGCGTTCGCCTTCAAGCGCGGCTTCGACATCGGTCGCGGCGGCGGGCTCTTCCGGATCGGTCAGCGCGACTTCGGGCAGCGGCTCGTCCATCGCGCCCAAATCAACGCCATAGCTGGCCTGCCGGTCCTGACCGCCGCGTGTGGCCGCAATCGCCACCGCCTCGCAGTAAAGCCGGATGGCGCGCGCCGCGTCATCATTGGCGGGCACTGGAAAGGCAATGCCGTCAGGCGAGACGTTCGAATCGAGGATCGCGACAACCGGAATGCCAAGCGTATTGGCTTCCTTGATCGCCAGCTCTTCCTTGTTGGCGTCAATCACGAACATCACGTCGGGGATGCCGCCCATGTCGCGAATGCCGCCCAGCGACAGCTCGAGCTTGTCGCGCTCGCGCGTCAGCTGCAGCACTTCCTTCTTGGTGAGGCCATGGGTGTCGCCCGACAGCTGCTCTTCCAGGCTCTTCAAACGGCGGATCGAACCCGAGATCGTCTTCCAGTTGGTGAGCATGCCGCCCAGCCAGCGGTGATTGACGAAATGCTGGCCTGAACGCCGCGCCGCCTCTGCAATCGGCTCCTGCGCCTGGCGCTTGGTACCGACGAACAGCACCTTACCACCCGCCGCGACGCTGTGCGACACGAAATCAAGCGCACGCGCGAACAGCGGCACGGTCTGCGACAGATCGAGGATGTGGATGCCGTTGCGCTCGCCGAAGATATAAGGCTTCATCTTCGGGTTCCAGCGATGCGTCTGGTGGCCGAAATGCGCGCCGGTTTCAATCAATTGCTGCATGGTGACGACAGGAGCCGCCATATTCGTTCCTTTCCGGTTTCGCCGCTGGGAAGCAAATATCCGGGCATGCCCGGACACCGGTATGTGCGCTTCCCATGAGGGATTTGAGGCGGCGCCGTTAGCGTGGCCGCGTGACGAAATCAAGCCCGATATCGCAGGATCACGCCGTGAACAAATTGGAACATAGCAAAAACTTTGCTTGACAGGCGGAACGATAACGGAACATAGTTAGATCATAGCGAGACAGCCCCGGTATCGCCGCGCTGGTCAGACGAAGGAGCAGAATGATGGTGGCAGCAATCGAGTTCGGCCTTTTCCTCGGCGCGCTGGCGATGATCGGCTGGGTATTTGCAGCAACGCTGATGCCCGCCCTGCCCCGCATTATCGCGCTGTTGACGGGGGAAGCAGCGGCCCATCAACCCTCCGCCCGGATCATTGTTCTGGCGCCGGGTCGGCGGGCGATGCCGACCGCGCCGGTTTGGCGCGCGGCCGCCTGACGCGGCGATAGGCGCGCGCACTGAACGGCAGCAACGCGAGATACGCCAGCGCCAGCGCGCTCAGCGTGTGCCATGGCGCCGAAGCGAAAGCGGCGGCAAACAGCACAACGACCGCCAGCGCCTCGAAGCGGATATTCTGCCGGAGCCGGAGCGACCCCCAGGAAAAGGTCGCAAGGCTCGATACCATCAGCACCGCGATCACCGCCACCCAGGGCGCAACCACCAGCGGCGCGCGCAGAACAGGCGCGTCGGTCAGGAACCACAGATACATTGGCAGCATGGCGAGCCCCGCCCCCACCGGCGCGGGCA
>CANJKQ010000023.1 GCA_947474905.1 Pseudomonadota bacterium
GGCAAGTCGAGCGGGCTGACCTTTCGGTTCAAGCTCAGCGATGGCCGCGAGGTCGAGGTGTTTACCACCCGGCCCGACACGATGTTCGGGTCGAGCTTTGTCGCGGTCGCCGCTGACCATCCGATCGCGCAGGCGCTGGCGGCGACGAATCCGGACGTTGCGGCATTTGTCGAGGCATGCCGCAAGGGCGGCACGACGGCGGCCGAAATCGAAACTCAGGAGAAAATGGGCTTCGACACCGGCTTGCGCGCAACGCATCCCTTTGATCGGGATTGGCAGTTACCCGTCTACATCGCCAATTTCGTGTTGATGGAATATGGCACCGGCGCGGTGTTTGGCGTTCCCGCGCATGACCAGCGCGATTTCGACTTTGCGTCCAAATATCGCCTGCCGATCCGCCGCGTCGTTGCCGATGGCGACAAGACCGCGCCCGATTTTGACGAGGCCGAAGCCTATACCGGCCCCGGCACGATCGTGAATTCGCGATTTCTGGATGGGCTGGATATCGAGGCGGCCAAGCGCGCCGTCATCACCCGCGCCGAAGCCGAAGGCTGGGGCAAGGGATCAACCGTGTTCCGTTTGCGCGACTGGGGCGTGAGCCGCCAGCGTTACTGGGGCACGCCCATCCCGATCATCCATTGCGCGGATTGCGGGGCGGTGCCCGTACCGCGCGAGCAACTGCCCGTCGTGCTGCCTGAGGATGTGAGCTTTGACATTCCCGGCAACCCGCTCGACCGCCATCCAACGTGGAAGCAGGTCGATTGTCCGAGCTGCGGCAGGCCCGCGCGGCGCGAGACCGACACGCTCGACACTTTTGTCGATTCCTCCTGGTATTTCATCCGCTTCGCCAGCCAGCCGAGCGACAGGCCGTTCGACCGGACCGAAGCCGAAAAATGGCTGCCGGTTGCGCAATATATCGGCGGGGTCGAGCATGCGATCCTCCACTTGCTTTATGCCCGCTTCTGGACGCGCGCGCTGCAGCGGATCGGCCGGCTCGACATCGCCGAGCCGTTTGCGGGGCTGTTCACGCAAGGAATGGTCACGCACGAGACATATCAGCGGATTGGCACCAACGAACCCGACGCGCTCGATCAGGATGGCGATTTCGAGCGCGACAATGACGCTGGCCCAAAATGGCTGTCCCCCGACGAGATCGAAAAGCGCGACGGTGGCGTCTTTGAGCGAGCAACGGGCCTGCCGGTTGAGGTTGGCCGCATCGTCAAAATGTCGAAGTCGAAGAAAAACACCGTCGATCCCGAGCCGATCGTCGATCAATATGGCGCGGATGCGGTGCGGTGGTTCATGCTCTCCGATTCGCCGCCCGAGCGTGACCTTGAATGGTCAGAAAACGGCATCGACGGCGCGTGGCGCTTCGTCCAACGTCTGTGGCGGCTTTTCGATGGCCCGCGCGACGGCGACGGTGAGGATCGCGCGCTCGACCGCAAGCTCCACCAGACCATCGTCGGCGTCGCCAGCGACATTGAGGCGCTGTCATTCAACAAGGCGGTCGCCAAGCTGTATGAGCTGGTCAATGCCATCGAACGCGCCGAGCCGTCAGCCTCGCGCACCAACGCTATCGAAACGTTGCTGCTGCTCGTCGCGCCGATGACCCCGCATCTTGCCGAAGAGGCCTGGGCGAGCTGGGGCCGCGACGGGCTGATCGCCGACGCGCCCTGGCCCGCTGTCGACACGGCATTGCTGATCGACGATGAGGTGACCATCGCCATTCAGGTCAATGGCAAGCTGCGCGACACCCAGACTATCGCCAGTGACACGCCGCGAGAGGCACTGGAGGCGCTCGCGCTCGCCAGCGCCAATGTGCAGCGTGTTCTGGACGGGGCACAGCCGAAAAAAGTGATTGTCGTTCCCGGCCGACTGGTCAACATCGTCGCATGACTCGCGCGATCGCCTGGCTGACCCTGCCCCTGCTGGCGCTGACGCTGGCGGGGTGCGGGCTGCGGCCGCTCTATTCGGGCGGGGGCGACGGGCGTGTCGCAGGTCTTCTCACCCATGTCGAGGTCGCCCCGATCGAAGGCAAATCGGGCTGGCTCGTCGCCAATGCGGTGCGTGATCGGCTGGCGGCGGGCGGCACAGGCGCGCCGGGCTATCGGCTGGAAATCAAGCTTGACGACAAGATTATCGGGCTGGGTGTCAGCGGGAATGACGTGGTGACGCGCGAACGCCGTACCTTGCGCGCGCGCTACCAATTGATTGACTTGTCGAACGGCGCGGTGGTGATCGACGCGACGGCCGGGTCCGACGCAGGGATCGACGTCGTTTCCTCCGAATATGCGACGATCGCGGCCGAGCAGACGGCGTTGGAGCGGCTGTCGGGCATCGTCGCCGACCAGATCGTCGCGCGGGTTGCGCTCTACGCTGAACGCACCACGCCGCGCGGCAAGTGAAAGCGAGCGTCGGCCAGCTTCGCAGCGCGATCGACCGTGGCGATGCAACCCGCCTGTTCCTGCTCTATGGCCCCGACGAGGCTGGCGCGCGCGAATGGGCGACGCGCCTATATCGCCGGCTTGGCCCCGGGACCGAACGGATCGAGATTGACGGCACTCAGCTGAGGAGCGACCCCGCGCGGCTCGCCACCGGGGCGGCTTCGCTATCGCTCTTCGGGGACGCGCGGCTGATCATCGTCAACAATGCGGGTGAGGAAAGCGTCGAGGCGGTGACGTTGCTGCTCGCCGCTGACCATGCCGCCAATCCGGTGGTGATGATTGCCCCCACCGCCAAGGCGACGAGCAAATTGGTCAAGGCGGCACTCGCCGCGCCCGGCGTGCTGGCCCATGCCTGCTACCAACCCGTTGGCGAGGAAGCGAATACGCTCGCCAGCACCATCGCCGCCGAACATGGCCTGCGCGCCATGGGCCGCGTCGCGGCGCGACTGGTCGCCTTGAGCGGCGGCGACCGCGCGGTGCTGACACGCGAAATCGAAAAGCTCGCACTCTATCTCGACGCCGCGCCCGACCGCCCCAAGACGTTGGACGATGCGGCGATCGATGCGGTCGGCGCCGATTTGGGCGACAGCGAAATGGCGGCGGCGATTGACGCGGCGGTGGAGGGGCGACCCGACGCGCTGGGGGAAGCGATTGCCCGGCTCAATGAAGCGGGCACCTCGCCCATCCCGGTGCTGCGCGCGACGGTGCGGCGGCTGATGCTGGTTGCCGAACTGAGCGGCGAGGTGGCGGCGGGTAGGCCAATCGCCGAGGTGGTGGAGCGGCACAATATCTTCTTTCGCGAAAAACCCAGCATTACCCGCGCCTTGAGACAATGGACGCCGCAGCGTCTGGGCCAGGCGATTGACCATCTCCGCCGCGCCGAACGCGCGCTGATGGCGGCGAACACCGCCGGCGCCGTGCTGGCGGAAGCAGCGATGGTCGATGTCGCCCGGGCCGCGCGGCGGGCGTGAACGCGGGGCAGTTGGGTGACCGCGGTGGTGTAGGCTGGTCAGCTTGAGATGGTAACGTCGGCCGATCTTAGGCATGTATCGGCGGAACCGGATTGCCCGCTCAATAAACCCGCTCGCCACTCAGCCGCTGGCAGATCATGTCGAGCTGATCGAGGGTTGAATAGCCGAGCGTCAGCGATCCGCCCTTGGGGCCGTAGCTGATCCGTACAGACAGGCCGAGCAGATCGCCCAATTGGTGTTCAAGCGCGGCAAGATCGGTGTCGCGGCCGCCTTGCCCGGCCCCGCCGCCCTTGGGCTTGGCCCCGCGCGCGAGCTTTTCGGTGTCGCGGACCGACAGGCCCTTGGCGACGACCTGATCGGCCAGCGCCTCGGCATTGGCGGCGCCGATCAACGCACGGGCATGGCCCATGTCGAGCGCGCCTTCGATCACTAGCTGCTGAACCCGGCGCGGCAGCTGCAGCAGCCGCATCAGATTGGCGATGTGGCTGCGCGACTTGTGGACGATGCGCGCCAGTTCCTCCTGGCTATGCCCATATTCCTGGATAAGCCGTTGATAGGCCTGCGCTTCTTCAATGGCGTTAAGGTCCTGGCGCTGGATATTTTCAACCAGCGCGACTTCCAGCGTCGCTGCTTCATCAAATTCCTTGACGATGACGGGCACGTCATGGAGGCGCGCGCGCTGGGCGGCGCGCCAGCGGCGTTCGCCCGCGACGATTTGAAAACCGGTGCCGTGCGGACGCACGACGATGGGCTGGATAAGGCCGCGCGTCGCGATCGATTGGGCAAGTTCGTCAAGCGCGGCTTCGTCAAAATGGCGGCGCGGCTGGCCGGGATGCGGGCTGAGCGCGCCGACCGGCAACAGCCTGAGCCCCGCTGGCGCGACGCCCTCGGTATCGCCATTGACCGGCGCCTCCCGCTCGATATCGCCCATCAGCGCGCTGAGTCCACGGCCAAGGCCGGGACGGGGTTTGCGGGGTAGAACGGAAGGGTCGGTCATGCGGCCTGTGCGGTTGCGGCGGAACGGGGAGGATCGAGACGGCTGATCAGCTCACGCGCCAGCGCGATATAGGCTTCCGAGCCGGGGCAGCGATAATCATAGATCAACGCCGGCAGGCCGTGGCTGGGTGCTTCCGACAAGCGGACGTTGCGCGGAATGACGGTGTCGAACACCACTTTGCCGAGCACGGCACGAACATCCTGCGCAACCTGCTCGGTCAGCCGGTTGCGGCGATCATACATGGTGAGCGCAACGCCGATGATCGCAAGCCCGGGATTGAAGCGGCTGCGGATGCGCTCGACCGTGTTGAGCAGCTGGCTCAACCCCTCAAGCGCGAAGAATTCGCATTGCAGCGGCACGAGCAGCGATTCGGCCGCGACCATCGCGTTCATCGTCAGCAAGCCGAGCGAGGGCGGACAGTCGATCAGCGCCACGTCCCAATTGCCCCCCGCCCCCTCCAGCGCGAATTTCAACCGATGGGTTCGCTCATCAAGCTCGACCAGTTCGATCTCGGCACCCGAGAGGTCGACCGTTGCCGGCACGATATCGAGCCGCGGCACGCGCGTCGGCACCACCACGTCCGACAGCAACGCCCCGTTGATCAACAGATCATAGCTCGACCGCGTGCGCTCGGCGCGGTTGATCCCAAGGCCGGTCGAACAATTGCCCTGGGGGTCCATATCGATCAGCAACACCCGCTCGCCGGTCGCGGCGAGCGCGGTGCCGACATTGATCGCGGTGGTCGTCTTGCCGACGCCGCCCTTTTGATTCGCTATGGCGATGCACTTCATCGGCGTCTCACACCCGTTGCGACAACGATCAGTGATCCCGGCTGGGTCAGGCTGGGTTCCACGTGAAACGAACCATGCCATGTCCGGCGCGCCGCCGCCACCTCTTCGCGCGCCTTGGCTCCCTTGGGCAGCAGCCACAGCGTTTTTTCTGTGGACATCGCGTGGGCGGATTGCAGCAGATCGGGCAAGGTCGCCACCGCACGCGCCGAAATGACATTGGCGGGGTCGGCCACCGTCTCGGCGCGGGCGCATAGTACCTCCGCCCGCTCGGCCAGGCCAAGTTCGTTGGCGGCTTCGGCAAGGAAGTCGGCGCGGCGCCGACGCGGCTCGATCATTCGCACGCGATGATCGCTCAGCAACGCCACGACCATGCCGGGAAAGCCAGCACCGGTGCCAATATCGGCCCATAGCGCGCCGGGCTGCGGCGGCGGCGCAAGAAGCAGCAGTTGCGCCGAATCGACGACGTGGCGCTGCCACACCTCGTTCATCGTCGCGGCGGAGATCAGATTCTGCCGATGCGATTCGGCGATCATCCTGTCTAGAAAGGTCGCGACGGCTGTTTCACGTGAAACACCGAAGTGCTCCCGTACCCAATGCCGCGCCTCGTCCTCGGTCATGCCGCTCGCTTGCGGGTGTACAGAAGGATCGCCGATAGTGCCGCAGGTGTCACCCCACGCACCCGCCCCGCCGCGCCGAGCGTTTCTGGCCGCGCCGCCTTGAGGCGCTCGACCATCTCGGCAGACAGGCCGGGAATTGCGGCATAATCGAGATCGGCCGCAAGCCGCAGCGCGTCGTCCCGCCGCAGCATCGCAATCTCCTGCGTCTGCCGGGCCAGATAGGGGGCGTAGCGCGCATCCTCGACAATCTCGGCAAGAACAGCGGCATCGCCGGTCACATCGGGCGCGACCTGGTCCAGCGACACATTGGCAAAGCGCAGCCAGTCAAATGCGCTGCGTCGGCCACCATCCGCCGCCAATGGCCCACCGCGCGCGGCAATCTCCGCGGCGGTCACCTGCGTCTCAAGCGCGGACAGCAGCGATGACCGCTCTGCCTCCCGTTGCACCTGCGCCTGGCTGCGCTCAGGCCCGACGCAGCCGAGCGCGCGCGCCCGTGGCCCGAGCCGAGTCTCGGCATTATCGGCACGCAGGTGCAGGCGGAATTCGGCCCGCGCTGTCAGCATACGATAAGGTTCGGTCACGCCCTGCAGCACCAGGTCGTCGATCATCACGCCAAGATAGCTCGAGGCGCGATCGAGCACCGCCGGTTCCAGTCCCCGCGCCAGCGCCGCCGCGTTCAGCCCGGCGACGAGTCCCTGCCCTGCCGCTTCTTCATAGCCGGTGGTGCCGTTGATCTGTCCCGCGCAGAACAGGCCAGGCAGCGCCGCGACCTCCAGCGTTCGCGACAAAGCGCGCGGATCGATATGATCATATTCGACGGCATAGCCGGGAACGGCGACGCGGCATTGCTCCAGCCCTGGCATGGTGCGGATCATCGCCGCCTGGACATCAACGGGCAATGACGTGGAAATGCCGTTCGGGTAAATCAGGGGATCATCCAGCCCTTCAGGCTCAAGGAAGATCTGGTGGCTGTCGCGGTCAGCAAAGCGGTGGATCTTGTCCTCGATCGACGGACAATAGCGCGGGCCGCGTGCGTCGATGGCGCCCGTGAACAAGGGGGAGCGATGGAGATTGGCGCGGATGATGTCATGCGTTGCCGCCGTTGTCCGCGTGATCGCACAGAAGAGCTGCGGCAAGGCGCGGTGCGGCGTTTGCGACGACATGGTCCAGCCATCGACGTCGCTCGGCTGCTCCTCAAGCCGCGTCCAATCAATCGTTCGCCCGTCGAGACGTGGCGGCGTGCCCGTCTTGAGCCGCGCCATCGGCAAGGCCAGTGCATAAAGCTGCTCACCCAGCCGGGTTGCGGCGTGCTCGTCGATGCGGCCACCGGCGTAACGCTCATCGCCGCGAAACAGCCGTCCGCCCAGAAAGGTGCCGGTTGCGAGGATCACGGCCGGCGCCGTCAGTTCCGTGCCATCGGCAAGCACCAAGCCGGCAACACGCCCCCCCTTGACGATCAACGCCGCCGCCTCACCGGCAATGATCGTCAGTCCGGTTTGCTTCGCGAGCATTGTTTGGATGGCGTGCCCATAAAGTTTGCGATCGGCCTGGACGCGCGGGCCCTGCACCGCCGGGCCCTTGGAGCGGTTGAGCAACCGATAGTGGATCCCGGCCGCGTCAGCGGCGCGCGCGATCAGCCCGTCAAAAGCATCGACTTCGCGCACCAAATGGCCCTTGCCGAGCCCGCCAATCGCGGGATTGCACGACATCGCGCCGATGCGGGCTGGATCAAAGCTGACCAATGCGGTCCGCGCGCCACGACGCGCCGCTGCAGCGGCTGCTTCCGTCCCGGCATGGCCGCCGCCGACGACAAGAACGTCGAAGTGAGTCATGCCGGTCCGCTAGGCGGAAGGCACGGGCAAGTCAAAGCTGTTCCACGTGGAACGTCACTTGCCGATGCAGAAGCGCCCAAACAATGTATCGAGCATCGCTTCGACATCGGTGACACCGGTAATGCGATCAAGCGCGCCGCGCGCGATGCGCAATTCCTCGGCTGCCAATACCGGATCATCAAGCACCGCCGCCGCATCGAGCGCCGCGAGCGCGTCAATCAACAAATGCCGCTGCCGCTGGTTGACCGCCAGTCGGTCTTCGCGCGGCAGCAACCCGGCTGCCCCCTTCGCCACCGCGTCCCATAGGGCCGACATTCCCTCGCCCGTCACCGCAGAAACCGCGAGCCTTTGCGCTGGCGCCTGGTCGTTCCGGCGATCTGCCCGAGGATAAAGCCACAAGAGACGCGCGGCGACGTCGGCGGGTGGTGGCGCATCATCGAGCCACAGGATGATGTCTGCCATCGCCATCGCATCGCGCGACCGCATGATTCCGATTGCTTCGATGGCGTCATCGGTCGTCTCGGCCAGCCCGGCCGTATCAATGAGTAGATAGGCCAGCCCGTCGCGCACGACCGGCGCCTCAATCCGGTCGCGCGTCGTCCCGGCAATCGGCGAGACAATCGCCGCATCGCGACCGGCCATGGCGTTGAACAGCGTTGATTTGCCGGTATTGGGCGCGCCGGCAA
>CANJKQ010000024.1 GCA_947474905.1 Pseudomonadota bacterium
AGGGCGCCCGCATTACCCGCACTGATTCAAAAAGCTATTCCCGCAACCGCTTCCACGGCTTTCGCCGCGTTAGCATGAATCGCGCTGCCCCGCCGCGATATTAGGGCTTGAGGGGGTCGGGCTGACAGCCAAGGACCGGGTCAAGCCGGGCGGTGCGGCTGGCGATCAGCGGCACATAGGCCGTTACCGATTTTGCCGCCGCATTCTCACTCAGGCGGATGGGCTCCATACCCGGTTCAAAGTCATGGTAACAGCTCGCCAGCGGACGATTGCCGATGAACCGGCAGCCACAGCCGACGCGGGCAGCATAGCCGACGCCCAGCGTCAACTTGGGGGTCAACGCCCGAACATAGGCAAAGCCCGCCAGCCCGGCCGCCACCAAAATCACCAGCGCCCCCAGCGCCCAACGTCGCCTTGCAATCATAACGCCGGAGGATAGAGTGGCGGCATGAGGAAGGGAAGGGCTCTGATTGCTGCCATTGGCCTGGCGCTTGCCACCGCTGTTGGCGCGGATGCGCCCGCCCGACCGGATGCGCTGACCGATCCGTTTTTCGCGGTTGATCAGGGTGATACGCGCGCTGTCCTGATTCTGGATGATGGGCAGGTCGTCGCCAAACGCTATCAAGCGGGCTATTCGGACGACAACCGTTTCATCAGCTGGTCGATGGCGAAAACGGTAACGGGCTTTCTGGTCGGCGCGCTGGTCGCCGATGGCAAGCTGAAGCTTGATGCCCCCGCCCCGGTGGCGGAGTGGCATGCCAAGCCCGGCGATCCCCGCGCGGCGATCACGCTGCGGCAGTTGATGAACATGAGTTCGGGGCTGCGCCATGTCGAAGTTGGCGATCCCATAGAAAATTCGGACACCAACCAGGTGCTGTTCGTCGGTGGCACCAATGATATGGCCGCGCGTGAAATCGCGATGCCATTGGAAGTAAAGCCGGGCAGCCTGTGGAAATATAGCTCGCTTACCTCGCTGTTGCTGGCGGAAATCATCACGCGGCAATTGACGCCCAGCCATGATCCGCGCGTGCGCGCCGAGGCCTATCGCCGCTTTGCCGAGGAACGATTGTTCCGCCCCGCTGGCATCACCAGCGCGGTGCTCGATTTCGATGGGGCCGGCACGCAGATCGGCGGGTCGATCATTTACATGTCGCTGCCCGATTGGGGACGGTTCGGCATGGTGCTGCTCGATGGCAAGAGCCCTGATGGCAAAACCCAGATCGTATCGCCGGACTGGCTTGCCTTCATGAAGACGCCGGCGCCGACCTATCCCGGCTATGGCGGGCAATTATGGGTCAACAATCCGGTGCGGGGCAAAGGGCAGATGTATCCGGGCGCGTCCGCCAGCGTGGCGAGTGCGGAGGGGCATCTGGGCCAGCATATCGTGACGAGTCATGACAATGGCCATGGCCGGGGCATGGTGATCGTGCGGCTGGGCAATACGCGCGAGGATATCGAAACGCAGGTTAACGGGCGAGTGATCGCGGCGGCGCTGCAGCGGTTTCCACGGGTGAAGTAAAGTGCGCTGAGGAGCTCGTTCCCGCGACGGCGGGAATCCATTCTGGCTAACGCTGGGGCTTTGGCCGAAAGATCAGCCACAATGGATCCCCGCCTTCGCGGGGATGGCGGTGTTTTCCGACTCCCCTCAATGAAAGTCCCTTGATCCCGGCAAAATCCGCACATCGCGCGGATGGCGGTGGCGTGGGGGCGGGGGATGGCCGGGGTCGGTGACGACCGCAGGCAGCGCGGTTGGCTTGTCCATCAACAAATCGAGCAGGTCAGTGCGGTCGAACACGCGCGCGCCCATCAGGTGGACGACGCCTTCGCGGCTGCGCTGAATTTCGCCCGCCACCACCATCAGCCGCGATGCCATCACCTGTCGGCGATAGCGTTCAAACAGCCGCGCCCATAAAAGCACATTGGTGATCCCCGTCTCATCCTCCAGCGTGATGAAGATGGCATTGCCCTTGCCTGGCCGCTGGCGGACCAGCACAACGCCGCCCGTCATGACGTGACGACCCGCCTTGGCCGCGCTGGTTTCCGCACAGCTCAACACGCCTTCGGCTTTCAGCGTCGGGCGGATGAAGGTCATCGGATGATCCTTCAGCGACAGGCGGAAGCTTTGATAATCGGCGGCGACTTCCTCTGGCAGCGGCATGGCGGGCAGGGGTATGGCGGGTTCCTCACCCAGTTCGCCGGTTGGAGTCCGTCGCGCTTCCCACAAGGCCTCGCGGCGGCTGAGGCCGAGCGAACCCAAAGCATCGGCATCGGCAAGCAGCCTTAGCGCGCGGGCAGGAAGGTCGGCCCGGCGCGCCAATTGCTCGATCGACGTGAAGGGGCCTGCCGCGCGCGCTGCCACCAGCGCCTCGGCCCAATCCTCGCGAAATCTGCCAATCTGGCGCAGGCCGAGCCGAAGGGCGGGTTGTTGAAGCTTGCCCTCTCCCTCCCGTTCGCCCTGAGCGTGTCGAAGGGGGGCGCTTGGTGCCCCAAGCGACTCTTTCGAAGAAGAGCGGTGTTTCGACAGGCTCAGCATGAACGGATCATTGGGAATCAATCCGGACGTTTCTTGCTCCGGCGTCGAGTCCCACAGGCTGTGGTTGATGTCGATCGGCCGTACCTCAACGCCATGCTCGCGCGCGTCGCGCACGATCTGGGCAGGCGCGTAGAAGCCCATTGGCTGCGAGTTGAGCAGTGCACAGGCGAAAACGGCGGGATGGTGGCATTTGATCCATGCCGAGACATAGACGAGCCGCGCGAACGACAAGGCGTGGCTTTCCGGGAAGCCATAGCTGCCAAACCCCTCGATCTGGCTGTAGCAGCGCGTCGCGAACTCGGCGGTGTAGCCGCGCGCGGTCATGCCGCCGATCATCTTGTCGCGGAACTTGTCGATGCCACCTCGGTTGCGGAACGTCGCCATTGCGCGGCGCAGCTGATTGGCTTCCGATGGCGTGAAACCGGCGGCGGTGATGGCGAGCTTCATCGCCTGTTCCTGGAAAATTGGCACGCCATAAGTGCGGCCGAGCAAAGTCTTGAGCTCGTTGGGATCGTGCGGCGGCGCGGGCGAGGGGTTTTCCCAGGCCTCCTCGCCCGCGCGGCGGCGCAGATAGGGGTGGACCATGTCGCCCTCAATCGGCCCAGGCCGGACAATCGCGACCTGCACCGTCAAGTCATAGAGATTGCGGGGTTTCAGGCGCGGCAGCATATTCATCTGCGCGCGGCTTTCGACCTGGAACACGCCGATGCTGTCGCCCCGCTCCAGCATCGCATAAACCGCTGGATCATCGGCCTTCAGGTCGACCTCAAGCGTGTGCGTGCCATGGCCATGCGCTTCCAATAGCGCGAACGCTTTCTGGATGCAGGTCAGCATGCCAAGCGCCAGCACATCGACCTTCATGATGCCGAGCGCGTCGATATCGTCCTTGTCCCACTCCGCGAAGGTGCGATCGGCCATTGCGGCATTGTGAAGCGGCACCGTCTCGTCGAGCCGGTCCTGCGTCAGGATGAAACCGCCGACATGCTGTGACAAATGGCGCGGGAAAGGCTGGGCGAGGATCTGCCCGGCAAGATCGGTCAGGCGGCGTATATCGGGGGCATTCAAGTCGAACCCCGCTTCCTGGACGCGCGCGTTGGGCAGATCATGCGCAAAGCTGCCCCACACGGTTGAGACGATGCGCGCGGTCACATCCTCGCTCAGCCCCAGCACCTTGCCGATTTCGCGCACCGCGCTCCTTGGGCGGTAATGGATCACCGTCGCGACAATCGCGGCGCGGTGGCGGCCATAGCGGCGATAGACATATTGCATCACGTCCTCACGCCGCTCATGCTCGAAATCGACGTCGATATCGGGCGGCTCGTTGCGCTCTTCCGAGACGAAGCGCGAAAACAGCAAGTCATGCTCGCTGGGGTCGACCGATGTAACACCGAGCAGGAAACAGACGATCGAATTGGCGGCACTACCGCGCCCCTGGCACAAAATCGGCGGGCTTTGCGCGCGGGCAAAGCGCACCAGGTCGTGGACGGTCAGGAAATAACAGGCGTAATTTTGCTGGCGGATAAGCGCGAATTCTTCGTTCATCCGCCTGGTCACGTCATCGGGCAAGATCGGGCCATAGCGGTCATGCGCTGCCTTTCGGACGAGATGCTCAAGCCATGCCTGCGGCTCCCAGCCTTGGGGCACGGGCTCGTGCGGATATTCATAGCCAAGCTGGCTCAAGTCGAAATTAATTCCTGCCAGAAAGCGCGTCGTCTCGGCAACCGCATCGGGATAATCGCGGAACAGCCGTGCCATCTCGGCAGCGGACTTGAGGTGGCGTTCGGCATTGGCCTCCAGCCTTTTACCCGCAGCGTAGAGCGTGGTGCCCTCGCGGATGCAGGTCAGTACGTCGTGCAGCGGGCGCTGCGCAGGGGTTGCGTAAAGGACATTATTGGTGGCGATCAGGGGAATGCCAGCGGCTTGGGCGGTGGCGGCAAGTTCGGCAAGCTTGCGGGCGTCCCCGCCATAGCGCGGCATCGCGGCGCCCAGCCAGACGCGGCCCGGGGCAAGGCGGTTGAGGCGCGCGAGCAGCGGCGCCAGCCCCTCGGGCTGGACCAGCGCCAGCGGCGGCACCGGGGCGGCGCTGTCATGCTCGACAAGGCGGCGGCGCGGCCGTTGTGGCACGGCGCTGCTCGCGGGCATGACGATCAGCTGCAGCCCTTCATGGAACGCCAGCAGATCGGGCAGGCGCAGGATGCAGTCGCCTTTCTCGGCGCGCAGATTGCCGGTGGTGAGCAGGCGGGTCAGCCGGCCCCAGGCGGCGCGATCGGTGGGATAGGCAATGATGTCGGGCGTGCCATCGACGAACACGAGCCGTGCGCCGGTGACGAAGCGGGGCAGCGCCATCGCCGCGCCGCTTTCCTTGGCGGCGTCGCGCGCGGCTTTCATCGCGCTCCACGCTCGCACGACGCCGGCAACGCTGTTGCGATCGGCAATGCCGATTCCCGCTAGCCCCAGTGCGATTGCTTGCGCGATCAGATCGGCGGGATGAGAGGCGCCGCGCAGAAAGGAAAAATGCGTCGCCGTCACCAGTTCGGCAAAGGCGGGTGCGGTCACGCGAACAGCCCGTGGATATACCAGCGCGGCTCGGGCCGTTCATCGCCGTACAGCCCATGGCGGAACAGCCAGAAACGGCGGCCGCGCACATCCTCCACCCGGTAATAATCGCGGGTCAGGCCGGGGTTGTCGGGGGCGCGGCGCCACCATTCGGCGCTGATCCGCTCCGGCCCTTCGGCACGCGCCACGTCATGCACGGTGCGGCGCCAGCGAAAGCGTTGCGGCGGGCCATCGGGAACGCCGGCAATGACATCGACGCGCTGCGGCGGATCGAACAGGTGAATGGGGCGCAGCGGCGGTGCCCCTGGATCGGACATGGCCCAGCCAGTGGGAGAGGCGGCCTCGACCGCAGGCAAAGCGAGCACGGCTTGCTCGGGGATATGCGTGTCGCGCGCGGCGAAACGGCGGATGCGCTGGCGGCCATGGCGCGCGGTCAGTCGATCGATCAGCGCCGTCACCGCTTCCTGGCTCGCCTCCGCGCCTTCCAGCGCCAGTTGGGCGGCGGCAAGCGGTTCGGCGCGCGGCACGGCCAGGCGGATCATGTCGAACCCGAAACCAGGGTCGATGGGGTCGGCAAGCGCGCCGACGCGTTCCTCGAACAAGCGCTGGATGCGCGCGGGATCGCGCAGCGGCAGCCCGCTTTCGACCGCAAGATCGATCACGTGCCCGTCGGTGCGGTAAAGCCGGGTGGCGAAGCGGCGTCCGCCCTGATGGCGTTCGAGCAGCGCCTGGGCAGCCTCTGCCGCCAGCTCGCCGATCACCGCCATGGCGGCATCGGCGGTGGCGATGGGTTCGGCGAAGCGGCGTTCCATCAGCAGGGCAGGGATGGGGCGGCGCGGGGTGATGCGGCTGTCGCTGCGGCCAAGCAGGCGGCGCAACCGATCGGTCAATGCGCTGCCAAAGCGCGCGGCGAGCGGGGCGGGGGGCAAGTCGGCCAGATCGCCGATCGTCTTCAGGCCGGCGCGACGCAGCGCAGCGGTGGCTTCGCTTTCCAGTTCCAGCGCCGCAACGGGCAGGCGGCGCAACGCGGCGGCTTCGTCGGGCGCGGGAACCGATTGAAAACGGGCCAGCGCGCGCGCCGCTTCGGGCGTGTTTGCCACGGCCAGCCGCAAATGGCCCGTCCAGCGCCGCATCGCCGCTTCGACCGCCGCGATCAGCCCCGCTTCGTCGCCATGGAGGTGCAGGCAGCCAGTCATGTCGAGGATCAGGCCATCGGGCGGCTCGGTTTCGACGAGCGGGGTAAAGCGGTCGCACGCATCGGCGATACGATCGAGCCAATGCTGGTCGGCCACCGGATCGGCATCAGCGACGGCGAGCGCGGGGATTTGCGCCCGCGCATCGGCCAGCATCATGCCGGGGTGGAGGCCAAGCCCCTGCGCCGCCGCATCGCACGCGACCAGCCGCATCGCGCCGCGTTGTTTTTCAACCAAGGCGAGCGGCGCATCACCCTGCGCGGCGAAGGGTTGCGCCCGAACCAGCCGGTCGGTCGGCAGATGGGGCAGCCAGATCGCCAGAAAGCGCCGCGTCGCCTGCGACTTCATGCCAGTCACGTAAGATTCCTTGCTGTCTGTTCCATTCGACACGCCATTGCCCGCCCGACGCGCGGCCGCGCTGACGCAGCAATGTGAGGTCCCAGGCGGGATTGCCGGGGGCGTTCGCGCCAGGCGAGCATGAGGGGGCGGCCTCGACTTGCCAGCGGGTTTGCGCAGCGCTGGGAGCGCTGGTGCCGCCCACCCGCAGCATCAGCGCGAGCACGCCACTTTTTTCAGCGGCGAGGGCGAGGCGGCGGCTCGCGGTGAGGTCGAGCAGGCGCGGATCGCCCGGCAGCTCTACGACCGCCGCACCCAATGCCGGGCAGCGCAGCGCGTCGACCGCGGCCTGCAACACGGCTGCGGCATCGGGCAGGATGCCGAACACGATGCGGTCGGGATCGACGCCGATATCGGTCAGCCCCAGGGCATAAAGCCGCCCCATCCGCGCCTCGACCGACGTATCGCGCAGCCACAGCACTTTGCCGCCAGCGCGATAAGCGAGCGCCGCGACAAATCCGGCGCCGCTCGCGGCCTGATCGGCCCCGGTCAGCACTTCATGTAGCCGCCCGCGCCCCAAGCCACCGCCCAGCGCCCGGTCGATTCCGTCATGGCCAAGCGTGATGACGCCGCCGGCGCCGCTCGCGCGCCCGCGACGCTCAATCAACGCGATACGGCGTTGCACCAGAGCGAGCGACTCATGCATATTGTTCATGATATGTTCCAAAAAACGCCATGGCAAGCATCGGCTATGTGCTTTCCAGCTTTGAATTTTCACCGCTCGCCTTGCATTAAGAGTCGCAAGCCGCGTTCGCATCGGGCAAAGGCGCATCTCCGTTGACGCTTCAGGGAGCTGCCACCGTGATTCGCCTTGTCCAGACTGCCACCGCCATCGCCGTGCTCGCTGCCTGCGCGCCGCTCACCGCCGGTGCGCCCGCTTATCACGTCACCCGCACGATCAAGCTGCCTGATGGCGGCTGGGATTATGCCAAGGTCGATCCCGCGACGCGCAAACTCTATATCGCCCGCTCAGAAAATGTGACCGAAGTTGATCTTGCCAAGGCCGACGCGGTGCGGACGATCGGCAGCGTCGTGCGCGGCCATGCCGTGGTGCCGATTGACGGGCAGAAGCTGCTGCTCGTTACCAGCGGCCGCGACGACAGCGTCCGCCTGCTCGATACCGACAGCGGCGCCGAAATCGGCAAGATCGCGGTCGGCACCGATCCTGATGCTGCCTTTTACGATGCCGCTTCGGGCTTTGCCGCCACAATGAACGCCAAAGCGGGCACCGTCTCCGTCATTGACGTTGCCAAGCGGCAAGTGGTGCGGACCATCACTTTGTCAGCGGGGCTGGAATATGCCGCGCTGGTCGGCAGCACGACGCTGTACGTCAACAATGAGGACAAGAACGAGATCGAGACCGCTGATCTCGTCACTGGCAAGCCAGGCAAGACGATCG
>CANJKQ010000025.1 GCA_947474905.1 Pseudomonadota bacterium
AACCGGGCCACAGGGTCGTCGAAAATTCCAGGCAGAAGAAGCGCCCGCCGCGGCGCAGCACGCGATGCGCCTCGCGCAGGGCAGCGGGGATGTCGGTCACGTTCCGGATGCCAAAGGCGATGGTATAGGCATCGAAGAAGCGATCGGGGAATTGCAGCGTCTCGGCATTGGCTTCGGTCCAGACGAGGCCGTCAATGCCGCGCTTGGCGGCGCGTTCCATGCCCACCTCGAGCATAGCCGGGTTGATGTCGGCAACCGTGATCGAGGCGCCCGATTTGGCCAGCCGGAACGCGATGTCCCCGGTGCCGCCCGCCATGTCGAGGATCGCCTCGCTCGCCCTTGGCTTCACCCGGCGGACGAAAATATCCTTCCACAGCCGGTGCGCGCCGGCGGACATGGCGTCGTTCATCAGATCATAGGAACCGGCAACGCTGGCGAACACGTCGCGCACGCGCGCGGTTTTTTCTTCGGGCGCGACATCGGCATAGCCGAACGAAACAGTCTCGGTCATGGCAAGCGTCCCTAGCCGGGCCTTGTGGCGGGAGCAAACCCATCCTAGCTCGGGCAGGATAATGCCGGAACTTCCTGAAGTCGAAACCACCGTTCGCGGCCTGGCGCCGGTATTGGAGGGGCAGCGCCTCGCGCTGGTCCAGCCGCGCCGCGCCGATCTGCGCGTGCCGTTTCCGCCTGATCTTGGCCAGCGGCTGACCGGCGCGCGCGTGACGGCACTTGGGCGCCGCGCCAAATATGGCCTGATCCACACCGATCGCGATGACACGATGATCTTTCATCTCGGCATGTCGGGGCGGTGGCGAGTCGACCCGCGCGAGCTTTTGACGCACGATCATCTGGTGCTGGTGACCGAGGTGGGGCGGCGCCTCGCGCTCAACGATCCCCGCCGCTTCGGCTTTGTCGAATTGGTCGAGCGCGGGTCGCTCGACGCTTATCCACCCTTTGCCGCGATGGGACCGGAGCCCTTGGGGCCCGCGCTCTCGGCTAGCTATCTCGCCCAGGCGCTCGCCGGACGAATCGCCCCCATCAAGGCGATGCTGCTCGATCAGCGAATCGTCGCGGGGCTGGGCAACATCTATGTTTGCGAAGCGCTGCATCTGGCGGGGATTGCCCCGGCCACGCCGGCGGGCACGATTACGGTGCGGCGCCTGAAGCGGCTGGTCGACGCCATTCGCGCGGTGCTGGCGGCCGCGATCGAGGCGGGGGGATCAACGCTGCGCGATTATGCGCGGCCCGATGGCGAGCTCGGCTATTTCGCCAAGCAATGGCGCGTTTACGGGCGCGAGGGCGAGCCTTGCACGTGCGGCGCCACGGTGCAGCGTCAGCTCGATTCGGGCCGGTCAACTTTCTGGTGTGCCCAATGCCAGCGTTGAGGCGGGAGACGGTTGACCAGCGGGGCTTTGCCGCGTAAGGAGCTGCGCTTTCACGGGACCGGCGGCGATGGTGCGGCTTGTCTCTGCATCACCAGCAAAGGTTTTGAGGACGGCATGGCGAACACGCCACAGGCGAAAAAGCGCATTCGGCGGAACGATCGCCGCGCGATCATCAACGGCAACCGCGTCGGGCGCATCCGCACTTTCGTGAAGAAGGTGGAAGCTGCGGTGGCGGCGGGCGACAAGGCGGCAGCGACCGAGGCATTGGCGGCGGTGCAGCCCGAACTGGCGCGCGGCGTTGCTAAGGGCGTCGTCCACAAGAACACGGCGTCGCGCAAATTCTCGCGCCTTACCAAGGCCGTGTCGGCACTCGCCTGACCACGCTATAAATGAAGCGATACAGCCCGTCGGGGATGCCCGGCGGGCTTTTTGGTGCTTGCTTTTCCGGGCGCTGCCACCGGGCCCGAAGGCGGTACCGTACCGGCTTTGCCAAACCCAAGCATTTCCGCCGATTCGCAGTTGTTTCAATTTAGTGACGAATTTATTATTATTTAGAATCAGCGAGTTATTTGGAGAATCGCGGTTTTCTGGCCGAAATCCGTGTCAATGACCATTATTTCAGAATCTTTACATGCAGGCCTCTTGATCGACTCGATCAGGCGCTCATAATGACCCTCCACCGCAGCGGAGTCACCGCCGCGGCTCTTAAATCGAACTTCATCATCAGGCGGACGCGATTCCGGCTGGGGAGAACTTTTGTCGGGCAAAATGGGCGATTGCCCGGGTATGTGTGCGGGAGGGACGTGGGTGCGGACTGGGGCGGAAAAGACGCAAATCACAAGCGAACGACAGCGTGCCTGGGTGCGGGTGCGCGCGCATTTGCGCGAATCGGCGGGGGTGCGGCTGTTCGACCAATGGCTGAAGCCCTTGGCGCTTGATGACGATGCCAGCGACGATTCGGTGATTCGCCTGACGCTGCCCACCGCGTTCATGACCAATTGGGTCCGCAACAATTATGCGGAACGGCTGCTCCAGGAATTTCGCGCGTTGCTGCCCGATGTGCGGCAGGTGTCGATCGATACCGTGGCGGCGGGGCCCGTGCTGGCGACGCTGACGCCCGACGCCGCGCTGCCGGCCGCGTCGCCGGTTACCGCGCGTCCCGATACCGCATCGGCGCGGCCAGCCTTTGACCCGCGCTTCAGCTTTGACCGCTTTGTCGTCGACCCTTCAAACCGAGTCGCGTTCAATGCGGCGCGCGCGCTGGCCGAACCTGGCGTGCCGCGGTTCAGCCCGCTGTTTCTGCACAGCGGCACCGGCATGGGCAAAACCCATTTGATGCACGCGATCGGCAGCGCCTATCTCGCCGCCAACCCCCAGGCGACGGCGATTTACATGTCGGCCGAACGCTTCATGTTCGAATTCGTCACGGCGTTGCGCGCGCGCGATACCCATGGCTTCAAAGCGCGGCTGCGCTCTGCCGATCTGCTGATGATCGACGATCTGCAATTCATCGCGGGCAAGGATTCGACGCAGGAAGAGTTTTTCCACACGATCAATGAAGTGATGGCGGCGGGCAAGCGGCTGGTGGTGAGCGCGGATCGCTGCCCGCAAGCGCTGGATGGGATCGAGCCGCGCATCGTTGCTCGACTTGCCTCGGGCCTGGTGGCGGACATCAAGCCCGCTGACCTGACGCTGCGCCGCGCGGTGCTGACGCGCAAGCTTGCCGACATGCCGGGCGTTACAGTGCCCGACGATGTGCTTGATCTGATGGCGGCACGGATCACCACCAGCATCCGCGAGATAGAGGGCGCGCTCAATCGCCTGGTTGCCTATGCCGAATTGACGGGTGAGGCGATCGATCTCGCTTTTGCAACGACGACCCTGGGCGATACGCTGAGGGGCGCGCAAAAGCGGGTGACGATCGATGAAATCCAGCGCGCGGTGTCGGCCTATTTCGATATCAAGCCGATTGACCTTATCTCAGCCCGTCGCGCCCGCGCCGTCGCGCGGCCTCGCCAGATCGCAATGTATCTCGCCAAGCGGCTGACGACGCGTTCGTTGCCCGAAATCGGGCGCAAATTCGGCGGTCGCGATCACTCGACCGTGATCCACGCGGTCAAGCGGATCGAGGAATTGCGCCAGAGCGATCCTGAAATCGATGGTGCCGTGCGCGTGTTGCAGCGCGACCTGAAGGCGTGACTGATGCCGGGGCGAACCCGGCATCACGACAATGGATTGGCCATGGCGCGCTGATCGCGCCCCGATTTACGACTTCCGGGGCGGGATGGTGATCTTGACCGTTTCGCCCGAATTGCCGGGGAAGCCGGTAAACATCGCCTCAATCAGATTGGGGACGAGATGGGGCAGCTCGTCATCGGTCGACACGGCCTTGGCGGTGCCTTCAAAGACATTGTGGCCGTCTGCCTCGCTCTTGATCTGAAGGTCGAGCTCGCTGGTATAGACGGTATAGCTGCGGACATCGTCATACCGGTCGAAACCGAACGGATCGTAGAAGCCGAAATAATAGGGCCGATAGGCAAAGCCGCCGTAAAAGCGACCATAGGGGCCATAGGGATAGGGGCGCGGCCAGCTTTCAACCTTCTCACGGCCATGGTCGACCGAGTATTTCATCTGCACCACCAGGTCGGGCCGGGTGCCGGGCGCCGCCTGATGATAGCCTTTTTCGGTCAGCCGCCCCGCGACGAGATTGGCATATTGACCGAATTCCAGGCCGCCGCGCAGATTGGGGTCCGACGGCTCAATGGCAAAGGTCTGCCCCGCCGGCGCCGGCAGCGCCTGGAAGCGCGAAACCTTGGCGCTGAACGAATCGGCGCAGCTGGTAAGCGACAGGGTAACGGCGGCAAGCGCTATGAAACGACGCATGGGGCGGGCGACCTTTCCTTCAAAATCGAACACACTGAAGTTCAACAACCTATCACTTAATCCCGTTGGATGAACGGTGCTTGAACCGCGCTGGTGCGGGGGTGGCTACACTTGCAGGCCGATGGCCTTTTGCGCTGCGCGCAGCGTCGGTTCTGCCAGGGCATTGGCCCGGGCGGCGCCCGCCATCAGTGTTTCCGCCAGTGCCTCGCGATCCGCCAGCAGCTCGGTCAGCCGGGCGCGGATCGGGCTCAACACCGACACGGCAAGATCGGCCAGCGCGGGCTTGAAACTGCCAAAGCCTTGCCCTGCATATTGTTCCAGCACGGCGTCGGGGCTGATATCCGCCAGCGCGGCATAGATGGTCACCAGATTGCGCGCCTCGGCGCGTTCCGCGAGACCGACCATCGCCTCGGGCAGCGGATCGGCATCGGTTTTGGCCTTGCGGACTTTTTGCGCGATCAGATCGTCGTCATCAGTCAGGTTGATGCGGCTCATGTCCGAGGGATCGGACTTCGACATCTTTGCGCCGCCGTCACGCAAGCTCATAATCCGTGGAGCGGCGGCCGAGATCAGGGGTTCGGGCAAGGGGAACAGCTCAACCCCGAAATCGGTGTTGAATTTGGCGGCGATATCGCGTGCCAGCTCCAGATGCTGTTTCTGGTCTTCCCCCACCGGCACATGGCTTGCCTGATAGACCAGCACATCGGCCGCCTGCAGCACGGGGTAGGTGAACAGGCCGACGCTGGCGCCTTCCCGGTTCTTGCCGGCCTTGTCCTTCCACTGCGTCATCCGGTTGAGCCAGCCGACCCGCGCGGTGCCGCCCAGGATCCACGCCAGCTCGGCATGCGCCGATACGCGTGCCTGGTTGAACAGCACCGATTTGGCCGGGTCGATGCCGGCGGCAATCAGCGTCGCCGCCATTTCGATGGTGCTGGCCGCAAGCTGATCGGGAATGACCGGCTGGGTCAGGGCGTGGAGGTCGGCCAGAAAGAACAGGCACTCGCCGCCCGCCGCCGCGACCTGATCCTGCATCGCGACCCATTGCTTGATCGCGCCGAGATAATTGCCGAGGTGGAGATTGCCGGTCGGTTGAATGCCGGAAACGACGCGCATCTTGCTCTTCTGTCCCTTATTCCCGTTCATCGCGAGCAAAGTCGTGGAGGCGCCTTACAAAGCGATCCCATCAGCCCCCGTGTCTCAACTGTGCTCGACACGAACGGGGCGGCTTTGTCAAAATTTGCGTCATGCCTCACGCGTGCGACGGGTGAGCGCCGCCATCAGGTCGGACGGCAGATAAGCCCGCAGCACCAGGCACGCGATCGCATAAACGACGCCGCCGGTCGCGACCAGCACGGCCATTGCTGCCCAACGCTGCCAGGCGATGCCGGTGGTGTAGGGCGTGAAGCGATCGTTGAGGAAATACATCACCACGCCCATCAGCAGCGCCGCCGCCGCCAGCCGCACCGCGCGACGGCGCAGGCGCTGGTCGGGCTCAAACTGGCCGCGTTTCCGCAGCGTCGAATAGAGCAGCCAGACATTGACGGTGCTCGACAAGGCCGTCGCCAGCGGCGGACCCATGTGACGTAGCGGCAGGATGAAAGCGAGATTGAGCACCAGGTTGACAGCGATCGACAGCGTCGCAAAGCGCACCGGCGTTTTGGTGTCGTGGCGGGCATAATAGCCGGGCGTCAGCACCTTGACGAGGATGTAGCTGGGCAGTCCAATCGAGAAGGCGGCCAGCGCCTGTGCCGTGGCGGTGCTGTCATCGGCGGAGAACTTGCCGTGCTGGAACAGTGCCGCGACGATCGGCATACCACATACGATAAGCGCGACCGTGGCGGGGAGCGTGAAGAACAGCGCCAGCTCAAGCCCCCGGTTCTGCATATTCATCGCGCCCGCCTCATCGCCCGCCCCCAGCAGCCGCGAAACGGTGGGAAGCAGCACTGTGCCAAGCCCGATGCCGATCAGCCCCAAGGGCAGCTGGTTCACCCGGTCAGCAAGGTAGATATAGGTTACCGAGCCGTGCGACAGCAGGCTGGCGGCGAGCGCGGTTGAGACGACAAGGTTGATCTGCACCGCGCCCGCGCCAGCCGCTGCCGGCCAGATCAGCGCGAGCAATCGCCGCACATCGGGCGACAGGCGGGGGAGCCTCAGCCGGAGCGCGACGCCGTTGCGCTTGCACGCCCACCACAGCCAGCCAAGCTGCAGCGCACCCGATACCGTCACCGCGATCGCCTGGTTCTGCGCGGTCAGCAGCGGGTCGTGGGTGTGGAACAGCAGCAGCGCTGCGATCAGCGTGAGATTAAGCAGAATCGGCGCGGCGGCGTTGACCCAGAATTTGTGGATCGAATTGAGGATGCCGCCCAGCAGCGACACCAGCGAAATCAGCAGCAGATAGGGGAATGTCAGCCGCGACAGCGTGACCGCGAAGGCGAATTGATCGTCGCTGATGCTGTTGAAACCGCCCGACAGCGCATAAGTGACGGGCCAGGCGGCGAGCTCCATGATCGCGGTCATCACGATCAGCACCGGCAGCAACACCGATTGCGCGTCCTCGGCAAAGTCGAGCGCGGGGCGCAGATCGCCGTTCGCTTCCGCCGCTTTCTTGTTGAACAGCGGAATGAACGCCGCCGAAAACGCGCCTTCGGCAAACAGCGCGCGGAACATATTGGGCAGGCGGAACGCGATCAGGAACGCATCCGACGCGAAGCTTGCGCCGATATAGCGCGCGAACAGCGCGTCGCGCACCAGCCCCAGCACGCGGCTTGCCAGCGTCAAGCCGCCGACCGAGCCGAGCGCGCGTCCAAGGTTCACGACTGCGCCCCGCCCGGTTGTCGGTCAGGCGTTGCCAGCGTCGGCGCCTGCCGAAAGCTGTTGCTGCATTTGCTGGGTGTAGATCGAATTAAAGTCGATGGGGTCGAGCAGCAGCGGCGGAAAGCCGCCATCGCGCACCGCATCGGCGAGCACGCGGCGCGCGAATGGGAACAGCAGCCGCGGCGCCTCGCCCAGCACGAAGGCCTGCACCGTTTCGGTCGGCAAGTTGCGGATGCCGAACAGCCCGGCGAAGCTCAAGTCGACAACGAAGGCAATGGTGCTGCCGATGGTCGATTTGACGTCGATCTTGAGCACGACCTCATGCAGATCATCGCCGACCTGGCTGGCGCCGATGTTGAACTGGACGTCGACCTGCGGCGTGCCCTGATCCTGATAGATGGCCGGCGCGGCGGGATTTTCGAACGACAGATCCTTCACATATTGCGAAATCATGCCGATCACCGGCTCATTGTCGGCGCCATTGCCCAGCGCGTCGCTGCCCAGACCGGCGGTGTCCTGTTCGCTCATGCTTAAATCGTCCTCGTTTCGTCGTGATAAGGCGCGGGCTCGCCGCTGAAGGGATGGGAATGGCGCCTAGCAGGCGCTTACAGCGAGTTCAATGTTACTGCCTACGGCACAGCGATCATTTGAATAGGCGCGTCGCCTTGCCTATGTTATCGCTCACGGGCACGATTTGGAGGCAAGGTGGTTTACGTCGTTCTTCTCGGTATGGTGGCGGGTTTTCTGGCGCTCAGGCTTGGGTACGAGATGCCGATGCCATTGGGCCGGCGGACCAAGCGTGAGGATTTGTTGAGTGGGTCTTTGCGGGAGTGGCGAAGGAGGGGGTAGGTGGAGGAGGAGATGAGCTTCGGGCGGGTGGAGGGTTGGCCGAGCAGGTCCATGCGCAGGCGCAGCTCGGCGGC
>CANJKQ010000026.1 GCA_947474905.1 Pseudomonadota bacterium
GCGCGCGGTTAGCCGTTGGTCGCGACGATCGACCAGCAGCGTATCGCCCGGCATCACGCTAGGCAGCATCGACTCGCCCTCAGCCGTAATCGCCGATAGGTGCGCAGGATCGAGCCGCAACCGCCGGATCAGGGCAGGGTCGATGATGGTTTCGCCCGCCGCGCGATCGCTATCGAGCAGGCCGCCCGGTCCTGCCGACGCCACAACGTCGATGCGCGGCACCGCAATGCCCCCCGCTGTCGCTGATGGCGCGGCTGGGCCACCAAGCACGGCTTCGTCCACCCTGAAATAGTCGGCAAGCAACCGGCGCTCCCGCTCAGGCAGGTGGCGCGGTGACCCGCGTCGGGCATATTGCTGCAGATAGGCGGGATTGCGCCCGATCATGCGCGACAATGCCGCATAGCTCTCACCATAGCGAACGACCAGCGCATCAAGCGCGGCGCGAGGATCGGCTTGCGTCATCGCCGCTGCTATAGACGTAGGATTTTTCCTAGACAAGTTGGATTGCCTGGAACACTTCAAGAACATTGACAGCGAATCGATGGAGGCATGAATGTCGCTGATGGTGAAAATTGATGGGTTTCTGCGCCGCACGCACATGCCGGCAACGCGCTTTGGCCGTCTGGCGGTGCGCGATCCGCGACTGGTGGGCGATTTGCGCCGCGGCCGGGAGCCGGGACCGCGCATGGTCGCGCGGGTCGAGGCCTTCATCGCCGCGCATGAGCATAAGGAGCTGCACTGATGCTGGCGCGGGGAGACGCGAGCGCGCTGATGATCCGCGCCATTGAAGCCAATGCGCGGCGACAAGCGGCAAGCGCGGTCGTTACCAGGGCAATCGCCCATCGTTGGGCCAGCGCCACTTTTTCAGGAATGCGGCACGAAATTCAGGTGATGATGACCGCAGATGCGGCGGCCGAGGCCTGGTTGGCGCAGCTGCCTGAAGCGGAATTTGCCGTGCCGGGTCATCTGGTTGCGGACTTGATCGTCGATGCGATTGCCCGCGACGCCGGGGCGATGATCGCCACCCTCAGCATCTTGACGGTGGAAGAGGGCTAGGCGCCCGCCTCTTATGGTCAACGTCAGCCGCTGGCCCGGGTTGCCATGCGTCGCAAGGCGCCCAGCGTATCATCGAGCGATCGCGGGGCGGGCGCCGACGGCGTTTCCTGCGGATCACGCGCCGCCACGCTGCGTTCCAGACGGGCGAGCAGCGCGGTGATGGTTGCATCGGTATCGCGGCTTGCCAGCGGGGCGGCGGGACGGATCGGCATCGGCGCGGTTTCCGCCGCCGAGCGAGTCAATGGGGTCAGCTCAAACGTCTCGAACCGTTCATTGGCGCCTAGCGCCAGGGGGCGCGAAATCGGCGCGGGCGCGGGCGGCGGCACATCGTCCATCGCCATCGGCACACCATCGTCGTTGGACGCGATGGGCGCATAATCAGCGATGGGCGTTTCCAGATCATCGGGAAGGGCACGCTCAACCGGGTGCAGCGGCGGCGTCGGTACGAGCACGTCGAGCGCGGCGTCGACCGGCATGGCGAACGACCCGGCAGGCGCGGGGTCGGCCAGCGGCGCGCGGATTTCCAGGAAGGGCGTGCCCAGATCCTCGGTCGCAAATAACGGGCGGCGCGGCGGCGCATCGGGATGCGCGTCCGAACGGCGGAGCACCGGAACGGCGCGATCCTCACTATCGCGATCGGCGCTGCCAATACCCAGGGTGCGCGACCCCAATATCAGGAAAAACAGAAACCAACCGCTGAGACCAATTGTCCCCGCCGTCACGAACACCAGCCCCAACCGCGCGGTCAGCCCGAGCGGGGGCTCGGCGGCGGGAAGGATCGCGGGCAGGCCGCTCGCGATCATCGCATCTTCGATCAGGTCGGCGGGAATCAGCCCCACGGCAAGGGCGGCGGCCAGACCAATCACCGCGCCCAGCACGGGGGCGATCGGCACGGTCAACTGGTGGTGATGGGTTTGCGCAACCATGATGCCGAACTATCGGCTTTCTCGATTAGTTTTTGGTAAACAGGGACGTAACGCCCGACATTATTTGCCCAATTGCGCTCGGCCTCGACAAAGGTGCGCGCGCGCGCCCGCCGCGCTTCCCAGCCCGACCGATCGGCAAGCAGATCGTTGAGCGCCGCCGCCATCGCCACAGGATTGCCCGGCGGGAAAAGCGTGCCGGTATCGCCATCGCGAATCAGCTCGCGGTGCCCCCCAACATCCGACGCCGCGACCAGCCGCCGCTGCGCCATCGCTTCCAAAGGCTTTAAGGGAGTGACCAGCTCGGTCAGCCGCATCGCCTTGCGCGGATAGGCCAGCACATCGACCAGGCTGTAATAGCGTTCGACGGCATGGTGCGGCACGCGACCGGCGAAATGAATATGCGCGGCGACATTGGTCAGCTTGGCCTGGGCCCGCAGCAGCTTTTCGGCGGGACCGCCGCCGACGAGCAACAGATGCGCATTGGGCCGCTGGCTGACGAGGTGCGGCATCGCCGCGATCAGATCATCAAGCCCCTCATAATCATAGAAGCTGCCGATAAAGCCGATCACTTCCTTGCCGACCAGCCCCATCGCCTTGGCGAGCGCCTTGTCGGGGGCGATCGGCGCGCCGAACAGATCCATGTCGACGCCATTGGGCGACACGGTGATCCGCGCCGGATCAACCCCGCGCGCGATGAAATCGCTCTTCAGCCCGTCGCAGATCACCGCCAGTGCGTCCACGCGATCGACCGCCCAGCGTTCCAGCGCACGCGTGGTGCGATACCGCAGCGAGCCCTCGCGATCGGTGCCGTTGCCGACCGCTGCATCCTCCCACAGCGCGCGGACTTCATACAGCACGGGCAGCTTGTGGCGCCGCGCGGCCCACAGCGCCGCCAACGCGCACAGGACCGGCGAATGGGCATGGAGCACATCGGGGCGAAACCGATCGACAACCTCACTCAGCCGGCGGGCAAAGACCCGCACTTCGTTGAGCTCGCTGAGCGGCGACGGCAGCGCGCGGGGCGGATCGGTGCGATAGAAATCGAGGCCGTCGACAATTTCGGCTTTTACCTGCGCTTCGCCATGGCGGGGACCGGTGACGGCAGCAACGGTCCAGCCCCGCGCCGCCTGCGCCTTCAGAATCGCCCGGGTGCGGAAGGTGTAGCCGCTTTGAAGCGGCAAACCATGGTCAAGGACATGGAGAATGCGCATCTCGGCCACGTCTTTAGCCATTACTGTTTAACGCCCCGTCAACTCGGTCTGGTTAATGCAGCACGGCGGATAAACGCGGGCGGGCAAAGGGCCGGGTGCAGGCATGATCGACAATTTCGCGCTTGGCCTAACCCATGTGCTGATGCTGATCGCGGCGATCATCCTGTTGCGGCGCCGCGACCTGGACAGCGAAACGGCAACGGCCAGCGAGCCGGACGGGTCGAGCTCGCTGTCCCCGCAAGCTCGCCCCGGCAAGTCCGGCCAGCGCGATGCGTGACCTTGCCTTCATCGCCTTCCTGGCCGCGATTTTCGGCATGGGCCTCAGGCGGCCGTTCCTGCTGGTGCTGGTCTATGTCTATATCGACATCGTGAGCCCGCAGCGGCTGACCTATCTCTTGCTCAATTCGGTGCCGATTTCGCTGATCGCGGTGGTGATGGCGGTGGGCGGCTGGCTGTTGTTTGACGACAAGAAGGACAGCCGCGTCGCGCCGCGTCAGTTTTTGCTGCTCGCGTTGTTGATCTATTGCGGCGTCTCCACGCGCTATGCCGACTTCCCCGTCGAGGCGGCGGACAAATGGGACTGGGTGTGGAAAGCGCTCGCCTTCGCGATTTTCCTGCCGCTCACACTGCGCACGCGGCTGCGCATCGAAGCGTTGTTGTTGTTCATGATCCTGTCGGCGGCGTCGATCATCATCGTCGGCGGCGTCAAGACGCTGGCGACCGGCGGCGGCTATGGCGAACTCAATCTGATGGTGACCAATAACAGCGGCCTTTACGAAGGCAGCACGATATCCGCCGTCGCCGTCGCGATCGTCCCCATCATCCTGTGGTTCACGCGCTATGGCACGATCTTTCCGCCCGACTGGAAAGTGAAGGCCTTTTGCTATGCCCTGGTATTCGCGTGCCTGTTGATGCCGGTCGGCACCGCGGCACGGACGGGGTTGCTGTGCGTCGGCCTGTTGTTTGTCCTGCTGTTGCGCGATGCGAAGCGGCGTTTTGCCTATCTTGGCATTATCGCCGCGCTCGGCCTGGCCTCGGTGCCGCTGTTGCCGCCGGCGTTCCTCGCGCGGATGCAGACGATTGCGGGGTATAAAAGCGATAGCTCAGCCTCGACGCGTGTCGCGGTTTGGCACTGGACGCTCGATTATGTGAAGACGCATCCGTTTGGCGGCGGCTTTGAAACCTATCGCCAGAACCGCATCCGCTTCGAAACCGAGAAGGTCGAGGGCGACAGCAGCAACCGCAAAGTGACGCTGACCCCCGAATATGACCAGGCCCGCGCATTCCACAGCGCCTATTTCGAGATGCTGGGCGAACAGGGCTATCCCGGCCTGATCCTGTGGCTGATCATCAATGTGAGCGGGCTGTTCCGTATGGAAATCCTGCGGCGGCGCTATCTGAAGGGACCGAAAGCGACATTATGGGGCGGCGCGCTGGCGGGTGCGTTGCAGGCGGCGCATCTCATTTATCTGCTGGGTGCCGCTTTTGTCGGCATTGCGTTTCAGCCCTTTATCTACATGCTGATCGGCGCGCAGATCGGGCTCGACACCTATCTCGGCCGCAAGCGCGCCGAGGCGCGCTGGCGACCGATGCGCAAGCCCGCACCTGCCGCAAGCGTCCGCCAGCCCGCAATGGCGGGCTAAAGCGGCGATGCTGAACCTTTCGCTCTTGCCAGGGGTTTAGCCCCGGCCCCTCTTGCATAGCGCCCAACCCGGCAGGCATGTTGAGCCAATGACGATCAAGACCGCGCCCGTGCTGGCCAATCTTTCCGTTCCCGATGTCGATTTCGATCCGGCCGCAACCTGGGACATTACGCATCGCTGGTTCAGCCACCACTGGATTGGCCTGATCGTTGCCGCCGTGCTGGCCACGGCCATCATCACGGTGCTGTTCGGGCTGCGCAGCTTGCTGGTGCGCTATTGCAATCGCGAACGACCGGGCAAGCACGACTGGTGGCTGTTGTTCGGCGCGACCTTTGCCCGCACCATGCCGAGCTTCATCGTCATACTCGCGCTGCAGCTGAGCGAAGGGATTGCTCGGCCGCCCGCCCCCATCCCGGCGTTGATCCATGGCCTGTTCACCATTTCCTTCGTCATCCAGGGCGCGATCTGGGCGCGCGAGCTGATCCTCGGCGCGATCGAGCGCAATGCGCAGCCGGGCAATTATGCCGGCGAAGCACTGGCGAGCGCGATTGGCGTGATCCGCGTACTGGTAAGCTTTGCGGTGTTCGCCATCGCGCTGATCGTGGTGCTCGACAATCTCGGCGTCAACGTGACGGGCCTGGTCGCCGGCCTGGGCATTGGCGGCATCGCCATCGGCCTTGCCGCGCAGGGGATTTTCGCCGATCTGTTCGCCGCGCTTGCCATCATTCTCGACCGGCCATTCCGGCGTGGCGACACGATCAGCTATGACCAGACAACCGGCACGGTGATCGCGATCGGCCTGAAATCGACGCGTCTGCGCGCGCCGACGGGCGAAGAGCGGATCATCGCCAACCGCCAATTGCTCGACAAGGAAATCCAGAACATCACGCTGCGCGACTACCGTCGCTATACCTTCAAGCTCGGCCTCATTTACCAGACCCCGACCGAGCTGCTGACGCGCTTGCCGGATATCTTGCGCGAGGTGGTGCGCAAGGAAGGCGCGAGCTTTGTCCGTTCGGGCTTTGTCGGCTTTGGCGCGAGCAGCCTCGACTTTGAGCTCGAATTTGACGGACCGACCGATTACGATACCGGCTATAAGCTGCGCCACGCCGTCGGCCTCGCCATTGCCGCGCGCTTTGCCAGGGAAGGCATTCAGTTTGCTTATCCGACACAAACCACCTTCACCGCCGCGCCCGACGGGACGATGGTGATGCCATATCCGGCGGCGGGGGGCGTAGGGGCGGCGAGCCAATAGACACATCGTCACCCCGGGCTTGGCCCGGGGTCCCGCTACGGGGCCAGGCATAAGAAGAAGCGGGACCCCGGCTTGAAGCCGGGGTGACGAACCCAGGGCTAGCCAGCGGCTTAATCCACCTCATCCAGGCTCAGCAGAGTCGTATTCCCGCCCGCGCTGGTCGTGTCGGTTGACACGTGCCGCTCGACGCAGAAGCGCGGCAGGTAATGCGGGCCGCCCGCTTTGGGGCCGGTGCCCGAAAGCCCCTCGCCGCCAAAGGGTTGGCTGCCCACCACCGCGCCGATCATCGACCGGTTGATGTAGAGATTGCCCGCCTTCACCGCGCCTTCGGCCAGATCCCAGGCGCGCGCGATGCGGCTGTGCAGGCCCATCGTCAGGCCATAGCCCTTGGCGTTCACCGCCGCGATGGTTTCGGCAAGCTTGCCCGCCGGCCAGGTCGCCACATGGAGGACAGGGCCAAACCATTCCTGCGTCAGGTCGCCGATATCATTGAGGCGGATCAGCGTGGGCGGCACGAAACGCCCCGTGGCGGGCGCAGCCAGCGTCTTGACGATGCGGTCCGCCTGGCTGGCGCGATAGGCCATCAGCCGGTCATAGGCGGCCTGATCGATCACCGGGCCGATATCGGTGGCGGGATCGGCGGGGTCGCCCAGGCGCAGCAGGTCCATTGCGCCGGCCAGCATCTCGATCACGCCCTCGGCAATCTCTTCCTGGAGCAGCAACAGCCTCAGCGCCGAACAGCGTTGCCCCGCCGATCGGAAGGCGCTGGTCACCACATCCGCCACGACCTGTTCGGGCAGCGCGGTTGAATCGACGATCATCGCGTTGATGCCGCCGGTCTCTGCGATCAGCGGCACGATCGGGCGGCTATCATCTGCCAGCAACGCGCGCGCGATTTTCTTGGCCGTCGCCGTCGATCCGGTGAAGGCGACGCCGGCGATGCGTGGATCGGCGACCAGCGCCGCGCCGACCTCTGGCCCGCCAGGCGCAAGGATCAACGCATCGGCGGGAATGCCCGCTTCATGCGCCAGCTCGACCGCGCGGGCAGCAATATGCGGCGTTTGCGGCGCGGGCTTGGCGACGACGGTGTTGCCCGTCACCAGCGCCGCCACGGTCTGCCCAAGGAAAATCGCAAGCGGGAAATTCCACGGCGCAATCGTCGCCCAAACGCCGCGCCCTTCCATGCGGAGCACATTGCGTTCGCCCGTCGGGCCGGGAAGCTCGACCGGCTGGAGGCCGGAACGGGCTTGCTGGGCGTAATAACGGCAGAAATCGGCAGCCTCACGCACTTCGCCCAGCGCATCGGGGATCGTCTTGAACGCCTCCTGCACGCAGATCGCCATCAGCTCGTCGCGATGGGCTTCGAGACTGTCGGCGAGGCGATCAAGGCACGCGGCACGCTCGGCAAGCGGGGTGGCGGACCAGGCGGGAAAGGCGGCAGCGGCGCGGGTGATGGCGGCAGCAGCCCTATCTCGGTGATCCCCGTTCGTCCCGAGCAACGTCGAGGGACGGGCCGCCAGCGGGTCGCGCAGTGTCTCGACTTCGCTCGACACGAACGGTTGGGGTCGGGCGACCTTGCCTGCGATATCGGCCAACACCCCGCGATCGTTCAGATCGATCCCGCTCGAATTCTTGCGATCGCCAAACAAGTCGATCGGCAGCGGTATGCTGGGGTGCCGCGCGCCGCCGACGCCGGCGATCTTTTCGACCGGGTCGGCGAGCAGCTCGGCTTCGCTCAGCCGCTCATCGGCCAGCTGGTGGACGAACGACGAATTGGCGCCATTCTCCAGCAGGCGCCGCACCAGATAGGCGAGCAGATCGCGATGCCCGCCGACCGGCGCATAAATGCGGCAATGATAGCCATGCTCGCGCACCAGCCGCTCGTACAGCCCGTCAC
>CANJKQ010000027.1 GCA_947474905.1 Pseudomonadota bacterium
CAGCGCACGGGCAATGCAGCCCTTGCGAGTGCCGCGCGGCAGCGACTGACGCTGCTCGGTATGCCGCCGGGGCTCGTCAGCGCGGTGGCGCGCAGCGGACGCGTGCATGACGTGACAACGCTGACGACGCCTTCGGGCGGCGTGATCGATACGCTCGACGTGCGCCCCGGCATGACGCTGGCGATGGGTCAGCCGCTCGCGCGTGTCGTCGGCCTCGGCACGGTCTGGCTCGATGCCGCGGTGCCAGAGGCACGGATCGGCGATGTGCGCACCGGTGCTGCCGTAACGGCGGAGCTGACCGCATTCCCCGGCGAACATTTCCCCGGCCGTATTCAGGCCATCCTGCCGACCGCGCAGAGCGAGAGCCGGACGATCACCGTCCGCGTCGAACTGCAAAATGTCGGCTTGCGGCTGCGCCCCGGCATGTTCGCGCGCGTGTCGGTGGGGCAAGGCGAGCGCAGCGCGCTGCTGATCCCGACCGAAGCCGTCATCCGCACCGGCAAGCGCACGATCGTGATGCTGGCGGCAGGCGATGGCCGCTATCACCCTGCCGAAGTGCAGCTGGGCCGCGAAAGTGGCGGGCGCACCGAAATCCTGGCCGGGCTCGCCGAGGGCGAGAAGGTCGTCGCCTCGGGCCAGTTCCTGCTCGATTCCGAAGCGAGCCTGACGGGCATTCCGGTCCGCCCGATCGGGACGGCGCCCGCGAGCAACGCTAAGTGATCGCCGCCGTCATCCGCTGGTCGATCGCGCAGCGGCTGTTCGTGCTGCTGGCAGCGGCGATGGTGGCGGCGGCGGGCGTCATCGCGGTCCGCTCGACCGCGATCGACGCGCTGCCCGATCTGTCCGACGTGCAGGTCATCATCCGCACCAACTATCCGGGCCAGGCGCCGCGCATCGTCGAGAATCAGGTCACCTATCCGCTGGCGACGACGATGCTGTCGGTGCCCGGCGCGCGCGTCGTGCGGGGCTATTCGTTCGTCGGCTACAGCCTCGTCTATGTGCTGTTCGAGGACAATACCGACCTTTATTGGGCGCGCAGCCGCGTGCTCGAATATCTGAGCCAGGTGCAAGGGCAGTTGCCCGCAGGAGCGAAGACCGAGCTCGGGCCGGATGCGACCGGGGTCGGCTGGATCTATGAATATGCGTTGGTCGACCGCAGCGGCCGCAACGACCTGGCGCAGCTGCGCAGCCTGCAGGACTGGTTCCTGCGCTATGAGCTGAAAACGATCCCCGGCGTCAGCGAAGTGGCCGCGGTTGGCGGGATGGTCCGGCAATATCAGGTCGTGCTCGATCCCGACAAGCTGATCGCTTACGGCATCTCGCACGAGGCGGTGATCGACGCGATCAAACGCGGCAATCAGGAAGCCGGGGGCTCGGTCATCGAGCAGGCCGAGACCGAATATATCGTCCGCGCAAGCGGCTATCTCGCTAATCTCGACGACTTCCGCGCGCTGCCGATCAAAACGACCGCGGGCGGCGTGCCGGTGACGCTCGCCGATGTCGCGACGGTGCAGGTGGGGCCGGACATGCGGCGCGGGGTCGCCGAACTGAACGGCGAAGGTGAGGTCGCAGGGGGCATCATCGTGCTTCGCTCGGGCGCCAATGCGCGCGCCGCGATCAGCGCAGTCAAGGCCAAGCTCGAAACCTTGAAAGCCAGCTTGCCGCCAGGCGTCGAGATCGTGCCGACCTATGACCGCTCGGCGCTGATCGGGCGTTCGGTCGACAACCTTACGAGCAAGTTGATCGAGGAATTCATTGTCGTCGCGATCGTCTGCGCGCTGTTCCTATGGCACGTCCGATCGGCGCTGGTCGCGGTGGTGACGCTGCCGCTCGGCATTGTCGCCGCGTTCATCGTCATGCGCACCCAGGGCATCAACGCCAACATCATGTCGCTGGGCGGGATTGCGATCGCAATCGGCGCGATGGTCGATGCGGCTGTGGTGATGATCGAGAATGCGCACAAGCATCTGGAGCATTGGACGCGGGACAATCCCGATGCCGAGCTGAAGGGTGCAGCGCGCTGGACGGTGATCGCCGAGGCGGCGGCGGAAGTTGGCCCCGCGCTATTCCTCAGCCTGATGATCATCGCGCTGTCGTTCATTCCCGTGTTCGCGCTGCAGGGGCAGGAAGGGCGGCTGTTCGCACCGCTCGCCTTCACCAAGACCTATGCGATGGCCGCCGCCGCGATCCTGTCGGTGACCTTGGTGCCGGTGCTGATGGGATATCTGATCCGGGGCCGCATCCCGGCGGAAAGCGCGAACCCGATCAACCGGGTGCAGACCGCGATCTATCGCCCGGCGCTTGATTGGGTCCTCGTCCACCCCAAGCGGACGCTGGTGATTGCCGGACTCGTCTTTGCGACCAGCCTGTTCCCGCTGTCGCAATTAGGCGGCGAGTTCATGCCGCAGATCGACGAGGGCGACCTGCTCTACATGCCCTCCGCGCTGCCTGGCATTTCGACCGCCAAGGCCGCACAATTGCTCCAGCAGACCGACCGGCTGATCAAGACGGTGCCAGAGGTCGACAGTGTGTTCGGCAAGGCCGGTCGCGCCGAGACCGCGACCGACCCCGCGCCTATGGAAATGTTCGAAACCACGATCCGCTTCAAGCCGCGCGACCAGTGGCGCGCAGGGATGACGCCCGACAAGCTGGTCGATGCGCTTGATCATGCGGTGAAAGCCCCCGGCCTCGCCAATTTCTGGATACCGCCGATCCGCAACCGGATCGACATGCTGGCAACCGGCATCAAGAGCGCGATTGGTATCAAGGTTGCGGGCGCTGACATCTCCCAGATCGACACTACCGCCAAGCGGATCGAAACGGTGGCGAAGACGGTGCCCGATGTCAGTTCAGTGCTGGCGGAGCGGCTGACCGGCGGGCGCTATATCGATGTCGATATCGACCGGTTCGCCGCTGCCCGATTCGGGATGAACATCGCCGATGTTCAATCGGTCGTCTCCAGCGCGATCGGCGGCGAGACGGTCGGCCAAACGGTCGAGGGGCTGGCGCGTTATCCGATCAGCGTGCGCTACCCACGCGAGCTGCGCGACAGTGTGGACGCGCTGCGCAACCTGCGCTTCCTGACCCCCGGCGGCCAGCAGGTGACGTTGGGCACCGTCGCCAAGATCAGCACCAGCGAAGGCCCACCGATGCTGCGCAGTGAGAATGGCCGGCCGGTAACGTGGATTTATGTCGATGCGCGCGGGCGCGACCTGACGTCGATTGTTGCGGATCTGCAGCGGGTGATTGACCGCGAGGTCAAGCTGCCGCCGGGGATCAGCGTGAGCTTCACCGGGCAATTCGAATATCTCGCACGCGCGCGGGAGCGTTTAACGGTGGTCGTGCCCGCGACGCTACTGATCATCTTCGTATTGCTATACGTCACGTTCGGGCGGTTCGACGAGGCGCTGCTGGTGATGGCGACGCTGCCGTTTGCACTCACCGGCGGGTTCTGGCTGCTCTGGCTGCTCGGCTATAATCAGTCGGTCGCAACCGCCGTTGGGTTCATCGCGCTGGCGGGTGTCGCGGCGGAGTTCGGGGTGGTGATGCTCATCTACCTCAAGCACGCGCTTGCTGAGCGCGGCTTCGATCCCGCTCCCGCCGATGTCGAGGCGGCGGTGCGCGAAGGCGCGCTGCTGCGCGTGCGGCCCAAGGCAATGACCGTGGCGGTGATCCTGGCGGGGTTGTTCCCCGTCCTGATTGGCACCGGCACGGGCTCGGAAGTTACCAGCCGCATTGCCGCGCCGATGATCGGCGGCATGCTTACCGCGCCGCTGTTGTCGATGCTGGTCATCCCGGCGGGATATCTACTGATGCGGCGACGCCGCACACCATCCACGCAGATCGATGAAGGAGTTGCACCATGAAGAAGGTCGTCATTTTCGGGCTCGCATTGCTGGTCGCCGCCTGCACCAATCCTGCGCCGACGACGCAGGCTAACGGCAATGCCGCGACGGGCGCTACCGCTCTATCCGAACCCAAGTCCGCATCGGGGGAGGGATCGATTACCGCCATCGACCCCGGCACCGGCAAGATCAGCCTCGCACATGGACCCGTGGCGGAACTCAGCTGGCCAGCAATGACGATGGGTTTTACGGCCAAGGACGGTCAGCTTGGCGGCCTGAAGGTTGGAGACAAGGTCAAGTTCACGTTCCGCTGGGACGGCAAGACTGCCGAAATCGAGTCGATCGACAAACTCTAGCGGTTGTGTGTGATGCCTTAGCGCTGCAATCAGCCTGATTGGCGAACGGTCGATCGCCGTCGCTGGAGCAGCGAATTCGTATCGCAGAGAGGGAAATCACAAATGCGTTCATGTCTGACAGCGTTCTGCCTGTCGATCTCGCTGCCGCTGCTGGCAATTCCCGGACAAGCCCATGGACCCGCCAAGAAGGGAGGAGTCAGCGCAACACTGCCCGAGGCGGCGCGCGCGGCGGCCGCAGTGGTCGATGCCTTTCACCGGTCGCTGCGGGAGGGAGAACTTGACGCGACCGCCGCGTTGCTGGCGAACGACGCGCTGATCTACGAAAGTGGCGGGGTCGAGCGTAACAAGGCCGAATATGCGGCGCATCATCTTCCCGCCGACGCGGCGTTCTCGCGTGCAACGATCCGGACGGTAACGGCGCAATCGGGCGATGCCGATGCGACGATGGCATGGATCGCGACGCAATCGCGGACGACGGGCAGTTACAAGGGGCGGACAATCGACAGCGCGTCGACCGAGACGATGATCCTGCGTCGCAACACCGGGAACTGGAAGATCGTGCACATCCACTGGTCGTCAGGGAAATAGCGCCTCGGCTATCGGACCGGGGCACCGCCGATGAGATTGTCGATGATCGGGCAATCGGGGCGATCGTCACCGTGGCAACGCGTGGCAAGATCGAGCAGCGCGCGACGCATCGCCTCGAGCGCAGCGGCCTTGCGCCCGAGTTCGTCGGCTCGCATGGTTGCGAGCCGTTTGACGTCGCCGCTCGATCGTGCGGCATCGGTCCACAGTTCCAGCAATGTTCTGATCTCCTCGATCGGGAAGCCAAGGTCGCGCGCATTGGCGATGAAGCGCAAGCGGTGGACGTCGGCATCGGCATAATCGCGGTAGCCGCTGTCGCGGCGCGGCGCCGACGGGATCAGGCCGATCGTCTCGTAATGGCGGATCATCCGCTGCGAGACGCCGCTCGCGTCGGAGGCAGGCCCGATCTTCACAGTTTCGTCGCATTCAGCCGCAGTGCATTGGTGACGACGGTGAAGCTCGATAGCGCCATGGCTGCTCCCGCGATCATCGGCGACAGCAGGATGCCCGTCACCGGATACAGCACCCCCGCCGCCACCGGCACGCCGATGCCATTGAACAGGAACGAGAAGAACAGGTTCTGGCGGATGTTGCGCATCGTCGCCTTCGCCAGACGACGCGCGCGGACCATCGCGGCGAGATCACCTTTGGTTAGCGTCATCCCTGCGCTTTCGATCGCGACATCGGTGCCGGTGCCCATCGCCACGCCGACATCGGCTGCAGCGAGCGCGGGCGCGTCGTTGATGCCGTCCCCCGCCATCGCCACCTTCGCGCCTTTTGCCTTAAGCTCGCCAACGATCCGAGCCTTGTCCTCGGGCTTCAGGCCGGCGTGAACCTCGTCGATGCCGCCGATAGCCGTGGCAACGGCATCGGCCGTTCCTCGCGCATCGCCGGTGAGCATCACGATCCGGAGCCCTTCCTGGCGCAGCGCGGCGATGGCGTCGCGCGCCGACACCTTGATCGGATCGGCGACTGCCAGCAGCCCTGCGAGCTGGCCATCGATGGCCACGAACATCACACCGGCACCTTCGGCGCGGTGTCGGTCGGCAATCTGGAGCAGCGATGCGACATCGGCACCGACGCGCTCCATCTGGGCTGCGTTGCCGACGGCTATGTCGCGATCATCCACCTTGCCACTGACGCCGAGACCGGTCTGCGAATCAAAGCCATCGACCGACACCACCTTCAGTTCGTCGTCGCGCGCGCCAGCGACAACAGCCTGGGCGAGCGGGTGCTCGGACCGCGCTTCGACCGCCGCTGCCGCTGCGAGCACGTCGGCCCGTTCGAAGCCATTTGTCGTCTCGACGGCCATCAGTGCCGGGCGTCCCTCGGTCAGCGTCCCGGTCTTGTCGATCACCAGCGTATCGACAGCAGCCATCATTTGCAGCGCTTCGGCGTCCTTGACCAACACCCCCGCGACCGCGCCGCGCCCGGTGCCGACCATGATCGACATCGGCGTCGCCAGCCCGAGCGCGCACGGGCAGGCAATGATCAGCACCGCGATGGCATTAAGCAGCGCGTGGCCGAACCTGGGTTCGGGGCCTACCAGAGTCCAGACGATGAACGTCACGATCGCGATGGCGACGACGAGCGGGACGAACCAGCCCGACACGCGGTCCGCCACTGCCTGGATCGGCGCGCGGCTTCGCTGCGCCTCGGCCACCATCTTAACGATCCGCGCGAGGACCGTGTCCGATCCGACCGCGCGCGCCTCGATCACCAGCGCGCCGGTGCCGTTCACGGTCCCGCCGGTCACGCTCGCGCCGCCTTCCTTCAGCACCGGCGCGGGTTCGCCGGTCAACATCGCCTCGTCAACCGAGGATCGCCCTTCTACCACCACGCCATCGACCGGCACCGCTTCGCCCGGCCGCACCCGAAGATGGTTGCCCGCGACCACGTCGGCCAATGCAACCTCTTCTTCCTCGCCGTCTGCGCCAATACGTCGGGCGGTCTTCGGCGCGAGGTTTAGCAATGCGCGGATGGCGCGGCCTGTCGCGGCGCGGGCGCGCAGTTCGAGCACCTGGCCGAGCAGCACCAGTGTCACGACGACACCCGCCGCCTCGTAATAGATCGGCACCATGCCGTGCATCTGGAATGATAGCGGGAACAGCCCGGGCGCAACGGTCGCGACCACGCTGTAGGCGAACGCCGCGCCGACGCCGATCGAGACCAGGGTGAACATGTTGAGGTGGCGGGTAACGATCGAGGTCCAGCCGCGCTGGAAGAACGGCCAGCCGGCCCACAGCACGATCGGCGCGGTCAGCGCTAGCTGCAGCCAAGGATTTATCGCGGGCGGTACGAACTGGACCCCGAGCATCTCAGAGACCATCGAGATCGCCAGCAGCGGCATGGTGAGCACGCCCGCCACCCACAGTCGCCGCGTGAAATCGACCAGCTCGGGGTTGGGCGCATCGTCAAGCGAAGGTTCTTCAGGTTCGAGCCCCATGCCGCAGATCGGGCAGGTTCCCGGCCCTTCGCGGCGAATCTCCGGGTGCATCGGGCAGGTCCACATTGCCCCCGGCGTCGCCATCGGCTCCGGTTTCGGCTTGTCACCGACATAGCCATCAGGGTTGACGACGAACTTGGTCCGACACCCAGCGCTGCAAAAATGGTAGGTTTGGCCGGCGTGCTCGGCATGGTGCGCCGTTATTGCCGGATCGACCGTCATCCCGCACACCGGGTCCGTCACCTTTGCGACGTCGTGAGCCCCCTTGTTCGCAGAGCAGCAACCGCCCGTCGTGGCGGGCGGTTCGGCAGCTTCCAACGTATCAGACGCGCCCGAACAGCAGGCCGGCGGCACAGCGGCCTGTTCGGCCGCAGGCTTTGCCGGACAGCCGCAGCCCCCGGCGTGAGAATCGGAATGAGGGTCGTTCATAGCTTAAGACTCCTTCGACCCGAGAGCATGTAAGGTCTGACACCATGTTAGGGTCAAGGCCCAATCGGCACGCGGGCCATGTATCTGATATACGCGGGGCGGGGTAATTGCCCTCATATCGACAATTGACTCGTCATGCTCGACGCAACGCGACCGGCAGCTTAGGTCTGTCGTTCAACTCGCCACAGCGGGCCGAGTACAAACGGGGACTAAGGGCAGTGCAGATCGACACCCTTCTCGCTGGCGACGATCGTGATGGTCTTGTCCGTCGTCTCATCGCTCGCTGGCGCGACGACCCGAGC
>CANJKQ010000028.1 GCA_947474905.1 Pseudomonadota bacterium
GTGACAAGCTCCAACGTGACGGTTTATCCGACCGTGACGGCGATCACCCCCACCACCGGTTCCAGCGCCGGTGGCACGACCGTGCGGCTTACGGGAACCGGGTTCAGCACCACGCTTGCCAACAACACCGTCCGCTTCGGTTCCGCGAGCGCAACAGTGACGGCGGCAACCGCAACCAACATGACGGTAACCTCGCCCAGCGGTAGTGGTACCGTGGATGTTACGGTGACCGTCAACAGCCAGACGTCCCCGACGTCGGCGGCTGACCGCTTCATCTATCGGTCGACTGTCTCGACGCTCAGTAACCTTGCGCTGAGTTCGGGAACCTTGTCGCCGAGCTTTGCGACCGGGACGACCAGCTATACGGCGTCGGTCGCGAACAGCGTGACCGCGATCACGGTCACCCCGACCGTGACCGATGCGACGGCAACGGTGACGGTCAACGGGACCGCCGTGACCTCGGGCAGCCCGTCGGGATCGATCAACCTCAACGTCGGCCAGAACACGATCACCACGGTGGTGACCGCGCAGGATGGCACGACAATCTCCACCTACACGGTGGTGGTGACGCGCGCCCCGTCGGCGGTGGCGACATTGTCGAACCTCGCGCTGAGCTCGGGGACCTTGGCGCCCACCTTCGCGTCGGGAACGACCAGCTATACGGCCTCAGTCGCCAACAGCGTGACCGCGATCACGGTGACGCCGACTGTCGCCGACGCCACCGCGACGGTGACGGTCAACGGGACGGCGGTTGCCTCGGGTAGCGCCTCGGGATCGATTACGCTGCCGGTCGGCAACACGACGATCACGGTGGTGGTGACGGCGCAGGATGGCACGACCAACTCGACCTATACGGTGGTCGTCACCCGCGCGATCGATCCGCCGGTGGCCGGCGCGGTGACGGCGGCGGTGCCTTATGGCTCGACCGGCACGGCGATCAACGCCAGCCTGTCGGGCGGGGCGACCGCGTCGATCGCGATCGCGACCCAGCCTTCGCATGGCAGTGTCACGATCAATGGCACGACGATGACCTACACGCCTGCCTCGGGCTATTTTGGCACCGACAGCTTTACCTATACCGCCACCAACGCGACCGCGACCTCGGCACCTGCCACGGTCTCGATCACGGTGGCGACGCCGCCGCCGCCGTCCGCGCAGACGGGGACGGCAAGCGTCACTTCCTCGACCGTCCAGGGTGGCGGCAGCGTGGGCGTCAATCTCTCCGCGCTGGTGACCGGGGTCTATACCGACATCTCGATCTCGTCGCAGCCGACCAATGGCACGGTGACGCTCACCAACACGCTTAATAGCGCCGGCAGCGGCCAGCGCGAGCAGGTGCTGTCGGGCATCATCGCGACCTATCGCCCGCGCGTCGGCTTTTACGGCCGCGACAGCTTCAGCTTCGTCGCCAATGGCCCGGGCGGCCCGTCGCAACCGGCAACCGTGACCATCACCGTTGTCGGGATCGCGCCGACCGCCCAGGCCAAGACGGCCGCGACCGGCGACAATCAGGCAGTCGATGTCGACCTGACCGCCGGTGCGACCGAAGGGCCGTTCACCTCGGCAGCGATCGTGTCGCAGCCATCGTCGGCCCAGGCGACGGTGCAACTGGTCGAAAGCGGCCCTGCCGGCAATCACCTCTATCATCTGGTGGTGACGCCGGCCGGGCATTTTGGCGGCACGCTGGTGCTGACCTACACGGTCAGCAACCAGTTCGGCGCCTCGCGTCCGGCGACCGTGACGATCACGGTCACCGCGCGGCCTGACCCCACGCTCAACCCCGATATCCAGGCGATCAGCGATGCCCAGGCCGAGGCGACGCGGGACCTGGCGCGCGCGCAGATCGAAAACTTCATGCGCCGCGCCGAGGCGCTGCATCATGGCGGCGGCAGCGCGCGCAACGTCCAGGGCATCCGGTTGGTGTCGGCAAATGGCGGCACGATCGAACTCGCCAATAATCGTCGCTTCCCCAGCACGGATCCGCGCGCACTGGCTGACCTCAACAATAATGGCATCAGCTGGTCGGGTCCCTATAGCGACGGTGCGCGGATCGGCCGTGGCGATCGTGGCGGCATCAACACGCTCAATATCGGCTATGGCGATGACGGCTATGGCGATGACGGGCTGGGGGGCCGCGGCACCGCATCGGCAGGGTCGGGCGGTCGTGGCTTGGGCGGTCGTGGCCTGGGCGGCGGTGGCCTGGGTGGCGGCGCGACGGGCACCGCCAATACCGAGGGCAAGGGTGGCAGCCTGGGCGCCAGCGGCAATGGCGGCGACAATGGCGAACGCCGGGTCGGCTCGCTGGTCGTCTGGTCGGGCGGGTCGGTCTCGATCGGCACGCGCGACCGCGAAACCGGCCGCGACAAGATCACGATCAGCACCGCCGGTCTGTCGTCAGGCGTTGACGTCAAGCTTGCTGAAAACGCGACGATCGGCATTGGCGGCGGCTATGGTGCCGAAACCAACAAGATCGGCGGCGATGCGGGCCGTGTGCGCTCGCAGGCGACGGTGGTCGCGGCTTATGGCAGCGTGGCGCCCTTGCCCGATACGTTCATCGACGTGACGGTGGGTTATGGCAGCCTCGACTTTGCGACCCGCCGGCTGGTTCAGGAGAACGGCCTGACCGCGACGGGCAGCCGGTCGGGGACCATGTGGTTCGGCGCCGCCGCGTTCGGCATTGATCGGGCGAGCGGGCCGGTCCATTGGTCGGCCTATGGCCGCACCGAGTGGCTGAGTGGCACGCTGAACAGCTATGTCGAAACCGGCGCTGACCGCTATAATCTGCGCTTCCTGGCGCGGTCGCTCACCTCGATCACGAGCGTGGCGGGCGGCAAGATCAGCTATACCGGCACCTGGCGCGGGATCACGGCGACGCCGCGCCTGCGCGCCGAATGGCGGCATGAGTTCGACAATGGCTCACGTCAGGCGCTCGATTATGCCGATCTTACCGGCACCCCGGCTTATGCGCTGAACCCGATCGGGTGGACGCGCGAGCAATATCAGGTCGGGGTCGGCTCGCGGTTCGGCTTTGGCAGCGGCTGGGCGTTCGATATCGAGATGGACTTCAACGGCGCTGACAAATACCGCCAGGGCACCCTGCGCGCCGCGCTCAGCAAGAAGTTCTGATCGACAGGCGGCGGCGCGGCAAAACCTCGCGCCGCCGTTAAGGGGGACTTGAGGGGTGCGCCCCGGGGCAGTTACGTGCAGCAGGGGTAGTTTTCCGCCATGATCGGTGCGCGATTGCCGCGCCCCCTTCACAGCGGGCGGCGGCGCGCGTAACCAGCGCGCTTTGCGCCACGAATGAGTGATCATGCCTGATCTCGCCATTTTCTATGAACACCCGCAATGGTTTGAGCCGCTGTTCGCGACGCTTGACCGGCGGGGCGTGGATTACCGCCGCATCGAAATTGCCGGCCACGTCTTTGATCCCGCCGCATCGCCGCCGCCCGCGCCGGTGGTGTTCAACCGGTTGGCAATGTCCAGCTTCTTGCGGTCACCCGAACACGCGATTTTCTATGCCCCGGCGTTGTTCGCGCATTGGGCCGGGCAGGGGGCGCGGATCATCAACGGCGCGGATGTGCTGGCGGTTGACGCCAACAAGGCGCGCCAGCTGGCGTTGATCGCGTCGCTTGGGCTGGGCGTGCCCGCCACCCGCGTTGTCCATCGTGCCATTGACATCCCCGCAGCGGCCGAAGGGCTGCGCTTTCCCATCGTGGTCAAGGCCAATATCGGCGGCGCCGGCGCGGGCATCATGCGCTATGAAACGCCGGAGGAATTAGCGCTCGCGGTGACTGGCCGGTTTTTACCGAGCAGCATCGACGGTGTCTTGCTGGTGCAGGAATATGTGCCCGCGCGCGGTGGCCGCATTACCCGCATCGAAACCCTGGCGGGACGTTATCTCTACGCGATCGATATCGATGGCGGCGGCCAGTTTGATCTGTGCCCCGCCGATGCCTGCCTCGCCGATGGCAAGCCGATCACGATGACCAAGGCCGATCCCGCGCCCGAAATCATCGACGCCGCCGAACGCATCGCGCGCGCCGCGGGACTCGATGTCGGCGGGGTCGAGGTGATGATCGACGACCGTGACGGCACGCCGCGCTTCTATGACATCAACGCGCTGTCCAACTTTGTCGCCAAGCCGCTCGATGTGCTGGGCTGGGACCCGCACGAGCAGCTCGTCGATTTTCTGCAGGGCGAAATTGCCCGCAAATCGCATCAGGGAGCTTATGCATGAGATATGGCTATTGGATGCCGGTGTTCGGCGGCTGGCTGCGCAACGTCCCCGACGAAGGCATGGCGGCGAGCTGGGCCTATAGCCGCGACCTGACGGTGAATGCCGAGCGCTGGGGCTATGACCTGACGCTCATTGCCGAGCTCAACATGAACGACATCAAGGGCGCCGGCGCGCCGACGCTCGATGCCTGGTCAACCGCGGCGGCGCTGGCGGCGGTGACCGATACGATCGAGCTGATGGTTGCGGTGCGCCCCAATTTCCACCAGCCCGCCTTGTTCGCCAAGGCAGCGGCCAATATCGATCAGATTGCTGGTGGTCGCCTCGCCCTCAACGTCGTTTCTTCCTGGTGGGCTGATGAAGCCAAGCGCTATGGCCTGCAATTCGACCAGCATGACGATCGTTATGCGCGCACCTCGGAATGGCTGAAGGTGGTCGAAGGGCTGTGGAGCGAGGAGGAATTCACCTATTCGGGCAAATTCTACCAGACCGATCACGCCGTCTGCTCGCCCAAGCCCGCGCGGAAGCCGGTGACTTATGCCGGCGGCGAAAGCCCGGCGGCAAAAGCGCTGATTGCCGAGCAATGCGACGCCTATGTGATGCACGGCGACCCGGTTGAGGCAATTGCTCCCAAAATCGCCGACATGGCGGCGCGGCGCGAGGCATTGGGCAAGCCGCCGATGCAATTTGGCATGGCCGCCTATGCCATTGTCCGCGACAGCGAAGCCGAGGCGCAGCGTGAACTCGCCCGCATTACCGAGGTGAAGGAGCTGCCGGCAGGCTATGCCAATTTCGACCAATGGCTGTCGGGCACGCAGCTTGAGCGCGAGATGAAGATCCAGGAATATGCCGTGTCAAATCGCGGCCTTCGCCCCAATCTGGTCGGCACGCCCGAGCAATTGCGCGAGCGGATCGAGGAATATGAGGCGGCGGGGCTCGATCTGCTGCTGCTGCAGATGAGTCCCCAGGCCGAGGAAATGGAGCGTTTCGCCGCTCAGGTGATGAAGCGGGAAAAGGTGGCGGCCTAACCCGGCAGGCCTGCCTTCAACTCATCCAGCCAGGGCTGCGCCGTCCCGTCGGACGGCGCGCGCCAATCCCCGCGCGGCGACAGCGCGCCGCCTGCCGACACTTTGGGCCCATTGGGCAGGGTCGAGCGCTTGAACTGGCTGGTGCCGAAGAAACGCGAAACAAACACCTCGAGCCATTTCGCGATGGTCGGCAAGTCATAGGCATGGCGCGCGGCGAGCGGAAACCCGCTCGGCCATTCGCCGGCATCAGCGTCTTTCCACGCGTGCCAGGCAAGAAAGGCGACCTTGGACGGTGCGAGGCCCCAACGCGCAATCAGGTTCACGAAGAAATCGTGTAGTTCATACGGGCCGATGATGGTCTCGGTCGCCTGCACCGCGCCGCCTTCGGTCGGCACCAGCTCGGGCGAAATCTCGGTGTCGAGAATTGCCTGCAACACATGGTCGGTCTCGGCATCAAAGGTGTCGGACGCAATCGTCCAGCGGATCAGATATTGGATCAGCGTCTTGGGCACGCCGGCATTGACGCCGTAATGGCTCATATGGTCGCCGACGCCATAGGTCGCCCAGCCCAGCGCCAGTTCGGACAAATCGCCGGTGCCGACCACCAGACCCCCGTGGCGATTGGCGAGGCGGAACAGATAATCGGCGCGCAGCCCCGCCTGGACGTTTTCGAACGTCACGTCATAGACCTTTTCGCCGCGCGAATAGGGGTGGTCGAGATCGCGCAGCATCTGTTCGGCGGCGGGGCGAATGTCGATCTCGTCGCCCGTCACCCCCAAGGCGCGCATCAGCCGCCAGGCATTGCCGCGCGTGGCGTCGCTGGTGGCGAAACCGGGCATGGTATAAGCGAGGATGTCAGTACGCGGCCGCTTCAGCCGGTCCATTGCTTTTGCGGCAATGATCAGCGCATGGGTCGAATCGAGGCCGCCCGATATGCCGATGACGAGCTTGGCCGGGCGCGCCGCGGTGATCCGCTGCACCAGCGCTTCGATCTGGATGTTGAACGCCTCATAGCAATCGGCATCCAGCCGTTCGGGGTTGCTCGGCACGAAGGGAAAGCGGCTGACCATGCGGCGCAGCCCGACATCGGCAAAGTCGGTCTTGTGATCAAAACTGATGCGGCGAAAGCGCTGTTCGGGATGGTGGGCAAAGCTGGCGGCGTCGTTGAAGGTGCCGTTACGCATCCGTTCCTGGGCCAGCCGCGCGGCATCGACATCGGCCACGATCATATCGGCTTCGCAACGGAAGCGCTGGGATTCGACGAGCAAGGCGCCGTTTTCATGGATCAGGCTTTGCCCGTCCCAGGCAAGATCGGTGGTGCTTTCGCCCGGGCCGCTTGCTGAAAAGACATAGGCCGAAATGGTGCGTTCCGACTGCGCCGCGGCGAGGAGCGCGCGGTTGCGCCCCTTGCCGATCAGGCTGGGCGACGCTGAAAGGTTGCAGCAAATCAGCGCCCCGGCCAGCGCGCCATGCGTTGAGGGCGGCGTCGGCGACCAGAAATCCTCGCAAATTTCGATATGGAAGATGAACGGGGCCAGGTCGCTGGCGGCGAAGATCAAGTCCGTGCCGAACGGCGCGACCTGTCCTGCAATCGATATGTCGAGCCCGGTCAGGCCATGGCCGCTGGCGAACAGGCGTTTTTCATAGAATTCGCGATAATTGGGCAGGAAGGTCTTGGGCACCACGCCCAGGATGCGCCCGCGCGCAATCGCCAGCGCGCAATTGTAAAGCCGCCCGTTGCGGCGCAGCGCCGCCCCGACGACCAGCACGGTCTTCAGCTTTGCGCTCGCTGCCACGACCGCCGCCACTGCCGCCTCCACAGCCTCTTGCTGCACGGTTTGCATATGCAGATCGTCAATGGCGTAGGAGGAGAGGTTGAGTTCGGGAAAGACCATCAGGTCGACGTTCGCGGCGTGCGCCTGTTTTGCGAGCTCAATCGCTGCCGCTGCATTGGCGGCGGGATTGCCGACTGTGGCCTGTGGCGTCGCGGCGGCGACGCGGATCAAGCCATGGCGATGGATCGAATAAAAGGGATGCGGCTTGGTAAGGCGAGGCATGGCGCTGGCTTTAGCGGCAAAGCGGGGCAAAGGCCAACACGGCCAATTTCGTGAATAAGGGGGGCGGCCCTCTGCCTCCCCCGCCAGGGGGAGGTGTCAGCGGTGCTGAGCGCGCCTAAAGCGCAAACCAGAAAAAGGCAGCCGTGGCCGCGAGCATGACCAGCGTCGCCAGCCAGCCTAGCACGGTCGATCGCCAGCCGATCGTCAGCCGACCCATGGCGCGGCCATTGCGCGCGATCAACATCATCACGACCATCAGCGGCACCGCCAGCACGCCGTTGACCACTGCGGACCAGTAAAGCGCGCGTACCGGATCGATGCCGACGCCGTTCAGCGATGCCCCCGCCAGCGTCGTCACCGCGATGGTCGCATAAAATAGCCGCGCATCGAGCACCTTGGCGTTGAGGCTGCCCGTTAAGCCGAACATCTCGGTGACCGCATAAGCCGCCGATCCCGCCAGCACCGGCACCGCCAGCATGCCCGTGCCGACAATCCCCAAGGCAAACAGCGCGAAAGCGAGCGGTCCTGCCACGGGGCGCAGCGCCTCGGCGGCTTGGGAGGAGGTGTTGATGCTGGTGACGCCATGCGCGTGCAGCGTCGCCGCGGTCGCGAAAATGATCGTCAGCGCGACAA
>CANJKQ010000029.1 GCA_947474905.1 Pseudomonadota bacterium
GCCCAGCAAATGCCGCCCCGCCGTGGCGATATCGCTCGCATAATCGGCATAATCCTGGCGCAGCGGCCCTTCCGACTGGGCGCTGATCGAATCGGCATTGGCAATGATGCGCCCCAGCGGCGCGCGCAATGCCTTGTCGAGCCGCCCGGCAAAGGCATCGGGCAGCGCCGCCACCGCCCCTTCCCCCGCCTCGGGCAACAAGCGATCGCGCGGCGCGCGTGCCTCGATCATCGTCGTGGCGCCGAAAAAGCCGGTAAAGCCGCCCGACGCGTCAAAGCGCGGCGTCGCGCTCAATTCGACCGGCTGGCCGCCAAAGCGCAACCGGGCCGGTTGGCTATCGAAGCGTTCATGCATGGCGAGTGCATTGAGAATCGGGAAATCGCCCCGCTCATCCTCGCCCAGCGCAAATAGCTTGGTGAGCGGCTGGCCGATCAGCGCGGTCGAATCAAACCCGTGCCGGGCGCCCGCGCCAATCGAGATATAGCTGATCTTGAGCGCGGCGTCGGTCTCCCACACCCAGCTTGCCGCCGTGCGGACGAAATCCATCGCCCGGTCTTGCTCGTCCGCGCCGGGAGTCCAGGCAAGGCGGGCGCGCCAGCCCGTGATGTGGATCGTCACGCCGCCATCATCCGTCGTCGGCATCGCGCGGACCCACAGCTCAAGGTCATGATCGCCATCCGCCGCGATAACCGAGCGCGACACCAGGATGCCGAGCCGCTTGGCAAGCCGCGCCAGCGTTGCAAGTTGCGGCACCGCGATCGGCGCGCCAAGCGCACCGCCCGCGCGCGCGTTGAGATCGCTGAGCCGTTGATCCGCCTCGATCAGCCGCCCCTGCGCGTCGACGCGCCCGGTTGCGGGCGGCAGGCGAGGATCGATGATGTTCATGCCCGCCCGCCCCGGGCCAGCGCCCGTGCTGCGGCGCGGAAATCGGGATGACGCTTCAACGGCGCCAGCGCCAGCCGCGCCTCCGCCGGGTCGATCGCCAATATGGCATCGATCTGATCGGCAAAACCATCAAGGTCGCGGCGCGGATCGGCTTCGCAGAGCACCAGCCCGATGCGCGCTATCGCCGCGCGCGGCAGATCAAGCGCGCGCGCCGCGATCCACAGGCGGTCGGCGATGGGATCAATGACGACATCGCGCGCCAGATCATAATCGATGCCGAGCGCATGCCCCAAAACCGCGATGAACAGCGGCAGCCGCCGATCGCTCAGCGCCTCGGTTACCAGATCGGCCAGCTCCGCCGGAGTCGCGTCGATCGCGGCGGCAAGCTGCACGGCGGCAGCCTCCAGCCGGTCCCCCTCATCATGCGCGGACAGGCTGCGTAGCGCCGCCTCGGTCAACACCCGGTCAAGCTGCGCCTGGGTGGCGGGTGCCGCACCCATCGCCAGCGACGCCAGCCCGGCGGCGATCCACCAGACGAGGCGATGGTGCAGCTCGGCAGGCAAATCGGTGCGAACCGGGCCGTTGCCCTCATGCGGTGCGCGGCGGCGCGCTTCGGCGGCCAGATAGGCGGTGGCCGCCTGGGCAACAATGCCATCGGGTGCGGTGGCGAGCCGGACAATCAGGCTGCCGCCATCGTCGGTTGAGGGCGCATGAGTTGGCAGTGCCTCGCCAATCATCTCCTGCATCGTCCGGGCGATCAGCTCCGCGACCAGATCGTGCTGGTTGAGGATGCCGCCGCGATACAGCGCCTGTTCGATATCGCCTGCGGCTTTTGACAGGCGTTCGGCCAGGGCCGCGTCGCCCTGCATCGTCAGCGCGCGAACGGCATAGCCGCGAATCTCTCCGCTCAACGCCGCAATCATTGCCGACAGGATGTTGGCGATGGCGGCGCGGGTACGATCGTCAATCCACAAATCCACCGGTTGGGCGAGCTGGGAGACGGCCGCAGCATTGCGCGCCGACGCACGCGCCTCCGCCGCCGCCGCGCGAGCGAGCAACTGGCCAGCCCCCATCGGGGCCCCTTCGACGATGTCGTCCGCGTCGATCGACATAGCTTCCCTGGTAAGCGAACGGCAGTTAACGTGGCGCTAAGCTTGACGCCGCAATGCCTCTATGGCCGCGCCTAATGACAATGCCGCGTAAACCGCGCCCATGCCAAGCCCGATCACGCCCTGGCCCGCCCAAATAAACGGGATCAGCAACAGCGGATAGGCCGCAGGCGCCCCCCACCAGCTGCGGCGGGGGCGGGACTCGGCGGCGCGCTCGGTCAGACCGGCGAGAATGACCAGCGCCAGGGCAAGGATCATCGCGCTCGCCGTGCCTGCGCCCGCGCTCAATCCCCGACCGAGCAGCAAGATCGCCGCCGCCGCCCCGCCCAGCAGCGCCGCCGAGCTTAGCCGTGCCTGATCCATCTCGTCGCGCATCCAGGCAAGCACGCCCGCCAGCATCAGCCCGAAATTGGCGAAAACGACCAGCGGCATGCCGATGCCGCTCCACCGCGCGGCGAGCAGGATCAACCCCGCCGCCATCAGCGCCGCCGCCCCACCGGAGACCGCCAGCGCGCTCCACCCGCGCGCGATCAACACTGGCAACAGCCGCCGCGCAACAGGGCCCTGCACATAGCGATCGATCCAGGCCGCCCGGCCTGACACATGCGCTGAAACCAGGGCTTCGTTGCGCGCCGCCAATTTGCGCGAATCATGCTCGACGCCATGGCCAGCCGCGACCGCATCGGGCGGAAGCGCCACTTGCGCTGCGCCGCTCTGGGCTGTCACCCGCAACAGCGCGGAACCAAAATCATAATCACCGGGCAGCGCCGCCACCTCGGCAATCCGCGCGACGCCGACGCGCGCGACGCCCGCCCAGATCGCATTGGCGCCGACCCGTTCCAGACCCGGCAGCGCGGTGGCATCATCGGTGACGAGCAGCGCATCCTCACCCTCCATTGCCAGCGGCGCGATCACGGCGTCGGTTGTCACCAACCCATCGGCCAGCACCAGCAAATGCGCGAGCGGGTGGATTTTCTCGGCCGCCTCGCGCGCTGACCTGACCGGGTCGACCGCCATGCCGCGCCGCGCCAGCCGGTTGATCGCGCCGAGCAATTCGGGCGTCAGCCGCGTCACCACGACCAGCAAATGCCCCGCCCCCGCCGCGATCAACAGCCGCGCCTGGAACTCGATCAGCGTCGCACCGCCAAATGGCAGCGTCGCGGCAAGTTGGTCGGGTCGATCGACCGCATCATCTGTGGCAAAAATCAGGCCGGTAAGCATGGCCCTTCGGCTGTTAGGGCGTTCGGCGCGGCTTGGCAAAGCCTGGTGTAGGGCGGGCCGCGTCCGCCGGACGGCCATATCCCTTGTTCGCCATGGGGAAGGTGTCGCTGCAAGCGACGGAGGGGGAGGACACAGAAACTATTGATGCGGCTTCTTCACCTTCACCACGCCTGCTACGCGCGCCCGGATCAACCCTTTGGGATCACCCGTCGCAGCCGACGTAAAGCGTCTTGATCGCCCACCGGCGCACGTCCGGCATCATCGGCCGCCGCCATCAGCCGCACCGCGCCGAAGCTGCCAGCCAGGCTTTTCAGTTTCGCGGTCGCGGCTTCCCAATCGGCCTGCGATGCCGCCTGTTCCACCGCCGCCATGTCGCGCCGGGCGCTTTCGGCAAAGGCGGTGCGCAATTCGGCGATCAATTGCGCGTCGTCACCGACAGCGGCCGCCAATGTGGACTCAATTGCACCCGGATCATACGCCATGCGCCGCCGCTAAGCCCGTTGCCGTTAACACAGCGTTATCCGGGCCCGATCACCAACCTATTTGCTTTAAGCCGCGCAAATTCGTGATAGACAGCATTTATGACAGGGGGTTCGCGCATCATCGACATCCGGCGACGGGGCAAGGGGTCTGGCAATGACGCGGCAGAGGGCGCTGCCCCTGCCGATGACGACATCTTGGCCGAAGACCAGATGCTTGATCTCGACAGTCAATTTCTCGCGCCCGAGGCGGCGGACGAACCCGCCGATCTGCCCGTGCGCCGCTCGCCCTGGCGCGTGATTGGTCCGGCATTGGCGCTGGTTGCGGCGCTGGGCTGGCTTGGCGCGATGACCGCGCTGATTGGCCCCGCCAACATTGCCGCATTGCCGCCGGTGTTGCTCGCGCAGCTGATCGCGGCGCTGTGCGTCCCGCCCGCGCTGATTGGCATTATCTGGTTGCTTGCGATGCGGACCAGCGCGGCGGAGGCGCGCCGCTTTGGCGATGTCGCCGCGCGAATGCGTGCGGAGGCCGCCGTGCTCGAACGCACCGTCGCGACCCTCAACCACCAGATCGACGCCAATCGCGCGATGCTCGCCGAACAGACCACCGCGCTGATGGCGATGGGCGATGCAGCGGCGCAGCGGTTGACCGCAATCAGCAACGGCATGGCCCACGAAGTCGCGAGCGCGAATGATCAGGCCGGGCGGCTGACCGACGGCATCACGGCTGCCCAGGCCAGCCTGAGCGTGCTGCTCGCCTCCCTCCCCCGTGCGCTGGGCGAAGCGGCGACGATGAAAGCCTCGATCGAGGCAGCGGGGCTTGCCGCGTCGGAACAGGCCGCTGCGCTCGACGCGCAGATCACCGCGCTCACCGATCGTGGCCGCGACGCCGATGCGCTGGCCAGTGGCGCCGCCCAAAAGCTCGCGGCGCATATCGCGCGCATGGAAGCGACCAGCGAAACGGCGGGTGCGCGGCTCGAATCGGTTACGGCCGATATGTCCGCTGCGGTCGATGCCTTGCTGGGCCGCACCGCCAACGCGGTCGACGAAGCGCGCAAGGGCATTGAGGCGCAGGGCGATGCCATGCTGGCGATGGTGGGGGCCAATCAGGCGCATCTGTCGCGCGCCAGCACCGAAGCCGTTGACGCGCTGGCGCAGCGGATCGACCTCATCGAAGCCGCGATCGATCGTGTCGCCGGGCGCATTGCCGATCAACGCGATGCCAGTGCCGCGATGGTCGAATCTCTCGGCCGCGATTTTTCGGGCGTCGAGGCCACGGTTGCCGCTTTTCATGCGCAGGGGCTGGAGCGGACCCAGATGCTCGCCGCGTCGATCAGCGCGCTGGGCGGATCGGCCGATGCGATGACCGAATCGCTGCGCGTGGGTGAAGAGACAGCGCGCCGCGTCATCAACACCGCCGAAGACCTGTTGACCAGCATGGACGCCGCCGCGCGCGAAATTGACGAGACCTTGCCCGAGGCGCTCGAACGGCTCGACGCGCGGATTATCGACAGCCGCAAGGTGGTGAGCGCCGCCAAGCCCGAGCTGCTTGCGCTGGTGACGGCGGCGGAAAGCACGCACGATGCGATCGAGGCGATCGCGCAGGTGCTGACCAACCAGCGCCAGACGCTCGACCAGCTGACCGCGACCTTGCTGGAGGCACTGCGCAGCGGTGAAGACAAGGCGCGCGTGCTGGGCCACGCCATGGACACGACGATTGCGCGCGCCAACGATTTTGCCGAAAGCGCCGCGCCGCGTTTGGTCGAGGCGCTGATGCGCGTCAAGGACACCGCCAACGCCGCCGCCGATCGCGCGCGCGAAACGCTGGCGACGGTGATCCCCGATGCGGCGGGCGCGCTTGAAATCGCCAGTGCGGAAGCGATGCAGCGGGCGATCAGCCATGGCGTCGAACGCCACATCGCCGAGATTATCCAGGCCACCGACGCCGCCGTCGCCGCCGCCAGCCGCGCGTCGGAACGGCTGTCGAGCCAGATGATGACGATCGCCGAAACCACCGCGATGGTTGAAAACCGCATCGAGGAAGCCCGCGCCGAACGCGACAAGACCGAGAATGACAGTTTCGGTCGCCGCGCGTCGCTGCTGATCGAGGCGCTCAACTCTGCGTCGATCGACATCGCCAAGACCTTTGCGAGCGACGTGTCGGACAGCGCCTGGGCCGCCTATCTGAAGGGGGATCGCGGCGTCTTCACCCGCCGCGCGGTGCGGCTGCTCGATACGACGGAAGTGCGCGAAATCGCCCGCCTCTATGAGGAGGACAGCGCCTTCCGCGAGCAGGTCAACCGCTATATCCACGATTTCGAGGCAATGCTGCGCGCGATCCTGGCGCAGCGCGATGGCTCGCCGATCGGGGTGACGCTGCTATCGTCGGATATGGGCAAGCTCTACGTCGCGCTCGCCCAGGCCATCGAACGGCTGCGGACGTAGCGCTCGTCCTCCATCGCCGCCGCCCTTGCCCCCCAGGCGCGCGGAGCGATTGGGGTTTTCGTTAAGCCATCGAGATTCACCGAATCCGTTCGTGCTGAGCTTGTCGAAGCACCGTCCTTATGAAGATAAGCTCAGGGCGAATGGGAAAAGTGGCTTAAGCCGTAGACTCATTAAAACGGCCTGTAAGCTTCCGCCCCAGAGGCGGACATTGCGGCTTACAACCAGAATGATACTATAAGCAGATGAGACAGAATGCTCGCCAAAGTTTGGTTGCCGTAGGCTCGGTTCTATTCTGGGTTGCATATTGCGTTGTGGTTTTGCGGCTTTCCAGAGGTCTGGACGTGCCGAACTGGATTATCCCACTCGGACTTGTTGTCAGTGTAGTCAACCTTGGTTGGCACCTTGTTCGATATCGCCGTACACGAAACGATAGTAGTGAACTTAACGTCAGCTAACCACCCCTGGTCGGTCGCTAAGTCTCTGTGCCAAAGGCGGCCGCTGATGAGTTCCCAACCTGGTCCGGTCACAAATAGCCGGCCGCCTCACTCCGTCGGCTTCATCCCACCGAAAAAGTCGAGCATTTCCGGTGTCAGCCAGCCAAAGCGGTAATTGAGCAGGAACAGCAGGAAAACGACGCTCGCCAGCGCGGTTACGCGGATGACAATACGGCGGGGGTTGAAGACATGCGGCGCGCTTTCGGCCTGGCCGGGCACTTTGGCCGTGCCAGCCTCATCCGCCGTCCGCACCCCGAAAGGCAGCACCAGAAAGCCGCAAAACACCCAGATCAGGAAATAGATCGCGATCATCGACTGGATTTTCATGGACTTCTCCGGCCAGCGGCCAATTGCTTGTCGTCACCCCGGCCCTGAGCCGGGGTCCCGCTATAATCCAGCGCGCGCCGCAGCGTCACCCCTGCTCAAGGCCGGGGTCACGGGTATCGCGACTCTCGACGCGCGCTAAGCCTCGATCAGCAGCACATCGACGACCGGCTTCTTCCCCGTCCAGCGTGTCGCGACGCGACGGACCGCAACGCGCAGCTGTTCGCGCAGTTTTTCGCGATCCCTGGCGCCCGTCTTCAACGTATCGCGCGCCGCCTCAACGGCTTCGGCCAGAAAATCATCGCGGTCCTCCTCAACCGGCACGCCCTGTGCGCGCACTTGCGGCGCCCCCAGCACCGCACCGGCGCGATTGAACGCGACCGCGACCGACATCTGGCCGTTCAGCCCCAGCTTGCGCCGTTCGTTGATCGTGCCGCCATCGGCGGGCAGGATAACATCGCCGTCGAGCACCAATCGACCCACTGGCGCATGGCCGATCTTTTTGGGATCGCCCGGCGCCAGCCGCACGATATCGCCATTTGCCTGCACCGCGGCCTGCGGCACGCCCTCGGCCAGGGCAAAGCGCGCCTGTTCGGCCATATGGCGCACCTCGCCATGCACCGGCACGATGATTTGCGGGCGAATCCATTGATACATCTGCGCCAATTCGGGCCGACCGGGGTGGCCCGAGACGTGGATATGCGCCTGCCGCTCGGTCACCATAAGCACGCCCTTGGCCGCCAGCGCATTCTGGACGCGGCCAATCGCGATTTCATTGCCGGGGATCTGCTTGGACGAGAAGACGACGGTGTCGCCGGCATCGAGCTTGATCGGGTGCGTCCCCTCCGCCACGCGGGCCAGCGCGGCGCGCGGCTCGCCCTGCCCACCGGTGGCGATGATCATCACCTCATGCGGCTTCAGCGCCATCGCGCCATCAAAATCGACGACCGGCGGGAAGTCCTTCAGAGACCCCGCCGCTTGCGAGACGCGC
>CANJKQ010000030.1 GCA_947474905.1 Pseudomonadota bacterium
GGCAGGCGCTTTTCCTCTGGCCCGCGCGGATCATGGCCGGAAGCGAGCACGTCGATCGTACCGTCCGCCAATGCCGCCAGCGCGGCCTGCCGATCCGATTCCGCCCGCAGCGGCGGGGAAAGATGGGCGAAGGTGCGAAAATCGGTCATCGCAATGTCGGACAGCAGCAAATGGGCCGGCGTAATGCCGCACGTCACCGCCACGCCGCGTCGCCTGGCGGCGCGGATCAGGTCGAAACCGGCAGCGGTCGTCACTTGCCGCAAATGCAGCCGCGCGGCCGTTTCCTCAGCCAGCATCAGATCGCGGGCAATCGCCAGCGCCTCGGCAAGGGCAGGGGCGGCCGCCAGGCCCAGCCGGGTCGCGGTCTCGCCCGCCGTGGCCACCGCGCCCGCTGCCAGGCCGCCATCTTCGGCGTGCGCGATGACCGCCTGGTCCAGGTCACGCGCATAAGCGAGCACTTTGCGCATCACGCCTGAATCGGCGATCCACCCTCGTCCGGTGCCGACGGCGCGCGCGCCCGCCTGCCTGTTGATTGCCATTTCGGCCAGATCGATGCCGGCCAGACCCTTGGTCGCGGCGGAAATCGGGTGGATCCACAAGCGCGGGCGACCGATCAGCGCGGACCGCTGGACAATGCCGGGATCGTCGAGCACCGGCGATTGATCGGGCATCAACCCCACCCGGACAATCCCGCCCGCGTGGCATGCCGCGACGTCGATCGCGAAAACGCCGAGGTCGATGATCGCGGGGGCGAGCGTCATGCCGTTCAGGTCGATCGTCTCGACATCTGCGGGCACATCGATTGTGCCAACTGCGGCGATCGCGCCATCCCTGACCAACAGGCTGCCGGGGCGGACCTGATCGGGCAGGACCAGCCGCGCGTTGAGAAAGGCCAGCGGGGGCGGGGGCAGCTTGATCGTCATGCCCAACCCTCCACCCCGCGCGCGCGCCGGGTCAGCACGTCAAGGCACGCCATCCGCACCGCGACGCCCATTTCAACCTGCTCGGTAATCGCCGAGCGTTCGGGGTGATCGGCGACAGACGAGCTGATCTCCACGCCCCGGTTCATCGGGCCGGGATGCATGACGAGCGCGTCGGGCTTGGCGCGTGCCAGCCGCTCGCTGTTAAGGCCATAGCGGAGATGGAATTCGCGCGAAGACGGGACAAAGCCACCCGCCATCCGTTCGTTCTGCAGGCGGAGCATCATCACGACGTCGGCGCCTTCCAACGCCGCGTCGAAATCGGTGAAGGGGGTAACGCCCATCCGCTCGACCGCCGCCGGCATCAGCGTCGATGGCGCGCAAACCCGGACGTCAGCCGCCAGCGCGGTCAATGCCAGCATGTTCGATCGTGCGACGCGGCTGTGCAGGATGTCGCCGCAGATCACGACCCGCTGCCCGGCAATCGTCCCCCGCCGCCGCCTGATGGTCAGCGCATCGAGCAGCGCCTGGGTCGGGTGTTCATGCCAGCCATCGCCGGCATTGAGCACCGGGCAATCGACCTTGCCCGCGATCAACTGCACCGCGCCCGAGCTCATATGGCGGATGACAATGACATCGGCGCGCATCGCGTTCAGCGTCACCGCCGTGTCGATCAGTGTTTCGCCCTTTTTTACGGAGCTTTGCGCGGCGTGCATGTTGACAACATCCGCCCCCAATCGCTTGCCGGCGATCTCAAAGCTGAGCAGCGTCCGCGTCGAGTTTTCGAAAAAGGCGTTGATCTGGGTGAGGCCATCCAGCCGCCGGTCGCTTTTGGCGTGAGCGCGATTGGCGCCGATCCATTGTTCCGCCTCATCGAGCAGAAACAGAATTTCGTGGGGTTGCAGCCCCGCAATGCCCGTCAAATGCTTGTGCGGAAAGACGGCACCGCCCGGTATCAGGGTGGCGGGACGATGATCGGCGCTCGACATTAAAGCCAGCGCCTAGCCCCGGTCCCCGGCCGATGCAAGGCCGGTGCCAGTAACGCCGTGATAATACTTAGCGCCTATCGTCGCTAATGTTGCACTCTGACGGCAGGGGGTGGCGAGGGGTTGGCGTAAATGATTGATTCGGAACTATTGTCGGCAGAGCATGCCCAGATCGACGCGATCGCGGTCGAGCTGCTCGCCATCATCGCGGGCAGCGACGCTCCCGGCGAAAAGCTGGCGTCGTTGCGCTGGCGGCTCAATCGACATTTGCTGGTCCACCTCGCCAGGGAAGACAGTCACGTCTATCCCTTGCTGGTGAAAGCCGCCGATATCCGCCTGGCAAGGCTGGCGAGCGCTTTCCAGGCCGAAATGGGCGGGCTGGCGCAGGATTATCTCGCCTATAACGCGCAATGGGATGCCGCTGCGGTCGCGAAGGACTGGCCCGGCTTTTGCGCAGCGACGCGCCACATCATGAATGCGCTGCGCCGTCGTATCCGGCGGGAAGAGCGCGACCTATACCCAATGATCGCCACCGCGCCCGATCAGCTCGCCGCCAACGGCTAGGCGACCAGCGCATCGATGGCGGCTTGCAGGATGTGCGCGGCCGCAAGCGAATCGATCCGTTCGGCGCGTTTGGCGCGGCTCAAATCCTGCTCGATCATCACCCGCTCCACCGCCACGGTCGACCAGCGCTCGTCCCAGAGCAGGATGGGGAGGGCCAGATCGGCGAGGTTGCGGGCAAAGGCACGCGTCGACTGCGTGCGCGGACTGTCGGTCCCGTCCATGTTGAGCGGCAGGCCGATGACGATGCCCGCCACTGCCTGGGTCGCGATAAGATCGACCAGCGCTGCCTTATCGGCGGTGAATTTGCTGCGGCGGATGAGCGGCGCGGGACTGGCAAAGCGCCATTCGGCGTCGCACAGCGCCGTGCCGATCGTCTTGGTGCCGACATCCAGCCCGATCAGCCGTCCGCCATGGGGCAGCCATTGCCGAAACGCGTCGCGTTCGGTGGTGATCATCGTGCCCCGAACGCCGCCGCCCGCCGTGCTGCGTCGGCGCGGACATTGCCCCAGAACAGGCTGTAATCGAACACGTGATAATTGTTGCCGGGCAGGACGAAGCTGTTGATCCCTTCGGGTGTGCCGCCGATCAGCAGGAAATTATGATCACAGCGCGCGGGCACCCCACCGGCGATCAGCGTGGCGCTGTGGAGGTCGGCCGAAGGCACCAGCGTGCCGAGATTGGCCGATGCCGGTGCCTTGCTGTCGGGGGTGCCGGTCAGCGGATTGGTGCAGATCATCGGCGTGCGCGCGCGCGGCTGGCCGTTGAACCCGATCGTCGCATCATAGACGTCGGTGATCATGCTGGGGTCGGCGGGTTCGGCAAAGCTCTGCCACGACAGGATGCAGCCGGTCTGCGTCGGGCCGCGGCATTCGGGCAGGCCCATCATCGGCAGATCGGTGGCGCGCGAAATCGGCCAGCCGACAATATAGGCCGCGACGATCCGCCGGGCGAGGGCACTGCCCGCGACGCGCTCCTTCAACAGCCGCGCGAGATGCAGCGATCCCTGACTGTGCCCGACCAGCATGATCGGGCGGCTGGGGCCGATTTCGCGCAGGAACTCGTCAAATGCTGCCGATACGTCGCGATAGGCAAGGTCGAAGGCCTGTTGCGCGGCGGCTTGGTTGGTCAGGAACGCGCCGAACGTCGCCTGGCGATAGCGTGGCGCCCAAATCTCGCCGGTCGCATTGAAGGCGGTAACCTGTGCTTTCAGGAATAATTCCGCCCTTGCATCGGCATCAGCATCAAGCAGGGGGGCATTCCAGGCACCCCGATTGAAATAGGAAGTCGGGTGGACATAAAAAATCGCGACATCGGCTTTTGCCCGCGCCGGGGTTGCGCCGACGGGCGTCCATAGGGCGGCGTTGCCGGGGATATCGGGTCGAGCGATCCACGAGGCCTTGTCGCGATAGCGGTCGGCAGCAAGTGGCGGCTGCGCGTCAAACGCAACGCCCGGAACCAGGGCGGCGCGCATCATCTGCACCCCGAACAGGCGAAAAGCGAGCAGGCCCGATAGTCCAAGCACGATAAGGATCGCCACCAGATAGAGGAATTTACGCGCCACCCGGCACTCTCCCGCATTGGCTTTTGTCGTTGCAAACCGAAGCGCGTCGGCGGCCGAGGCGGTTCCCTGCCCGATCATGCTGCCGGTGGCAACGGCGACATTGCCTGTCTTACCCGTTGCGCCATTGCCCTGCCCGGTGCTAGCCGCGCCGCCATGTCAGTCGATATTCCCACCGTCAAAAAAATCGCGAGCCTGGCCCGCATCGCGATCAGCGATGACGATGCCGCCCGCATCGCGCCCGAGCTTGACAACATCATGGGCTGGATCGAGCAATTGGGCGAAGTCGATACGGCGGGCGTCGCGCCGATGACGGCGGTGATCCCCAATCATCTGCGGTTGCGCGACGATGTCGTAACCGATGGCGGCATCCGCGACGCGGTTCTGGCCAATGCGCCGCAGGGGGAGCATGGCTTTTTCACCGTGCCCAAGGTGATCGAATGATATCGGTTCTCGCAAACGTCATGCCAGCGCATGCTGGCATCGCTGGCCCCATGGCATTTTCCGTTGCGACCCCAGCTTTCGCTGGGGTGACGGGGAGGGCGACTGCATGACCGACCTTACCGATCTTGGCGTCGCGGCGATCCGCGACGGGGTGCGTGACGGCGCCTTCTCGGCGGTTGAGGTGGCGGAGGCGTTTTCGGCCAAGGTCGCGGCCGCCAAGCTGCTCAACGCCTTCATCGTTGAAACGCCTGACCATGCGCTCGCTGCCGCCAAGGCCGCCGACGCCGCCCGGGCGGCGGGCGCGGCGCTGGCCCCGCTGGCGGGCGTGCCCATTGGCATGAAGGATTTGTTCTGCACCAAAGGCGTGCAGACGACGGCAGCCAGCCACATTCTGGAAGGCTTCACCCCGGTTTACGAATCGACCGTATCGCAAAAATTATGGGACGCGGGCGCGGGCATGTTGGGCAAGCTCAACATGGATCAGTTCGCGATGGGTTCGTCCAACGAGACGAGTTATTTCGGCAATGTCATCTCGCCCTGGCGGCGCAACGACGGCGGCAATGCTCCCCTGGCGCCCGGCGGATCGTCGGGCGGGTCGTCGGCGGCGGTAGCGGCGCGGCTGTGCCCCGGCGCGACGGGCACCGATACCGGCGGGTCGATCCGTCAGCCTGCGGCCTTTACCGGCATCAGCGGCATCAAGCCGACCTATGGCCGCTGTTCGCGCTGGGGCATCGTCGCCTTCGCATCCAGCCTCGATCAGGCAGGGCCAATGGCGCGCGATGTCCGTGATTGCGCCATCCTGCTCGAAGCGATGGCGGGCTTTGATCCCAAGGACGCGACCTCGCTCGACTTGGCCGTGCCGAACTGGGAAGCCGGATTGTCGAGCGATCTCAAGGGCAAGCGCATTGGTATTCCCAAGGAATATCGGGTGGACGGCATGCCCGCCGAGATTGAGGCCTTGTGGCAGCAGGGCATCGCGTGGGTGAAGGACGCCGGTGCCGAGGTGGTCGAGGTGTCGCTGCCCCACACCAAATATGCGCTGCCCGCTTATTACATCATCGCGCCCGCCGAAGCCTCGTCCAATCTCGCCCGCTATGACGGCGTGCGATACGGTCTGCGCGACTTGCCCGAAGGCGCGAACCTGCAGGACATGTATGCCGCCACTCGCGCGGCGGGTTTCGGGCCCGAGGTGAAGCGCCGTATCATGATCGGCACTTATGTGCTGTCGGCGGGCTTTTACGACGCCTATTTCACCCAGGCCTCCAAGGTCCGCACGCTGATCGCGCGCGATTTTGAGCAGGCGTGGGAGAAATGCGACCTGTTGCTGACCCCGACTGCGCCCAGCGCGGCGTTTGCGCTTGGCGAAAAATCGGCCGATCCCATTGCCATGTATCTCAACGACGTCTTTACCGTGCCGAGTTCGCTGGCCGGGCTGCCCGCGATGAGCGTACCGGCGGGGCTCGACCCGCAGGGCCTGCCGCTTGGGCTGCAGGTGATCGGCAAGGCGCTCGACGAGCAGGGCGTGCTGAATGCGGGGCTCGCGATCGAACAGCGCGCGGGCTTCGCGGCCAGGCCGGGGGCGTGGTGGTGAGTAGCGTCGTTACGGTTACGCCGATTTACGGCTGGGGCTGGTTTGGACCGGGCGACCCGCCGATCGTTTTGAAGGTACCATCCCCGTTTGAAGCCAAAATTGAGCGGGATGGCGATGATTGGGTGGGGAAAGCTTTGTCCGGCGAGTTCCGGGGCCTGAAAATCCGCCTTTCAGCGCGAACGCAGCCTTTCACCGGCGATTGCAATCTGGAGTTGTTTGAAGAGGGCTGCGAATTTCCGCAGGTGGGCTATGCCATGATCCCCCTTGAGGCCGCGAACCTATGAATGGCTTTGTCGTCCACGGCGATACCGGCGAACGGGACGTCGTTGTCGGCCTTGAGGTCGGCGCCCAGTTCGCCTCGAACACCAAACTATTCTCGATCGAACAGCGCGCGGGGTTCGTCGCGCGGCCGGAGCGTTGGTGGTGAGCCTGCCCGGTCCGGCGGGCAACCAGCCGGACCGACCAAATACCGCCGCGGCGCCAGCCACGACCCATCGCTTCGTCGCGCTTGACAGTTTGCGCGGCGTTTGTGCGTGTATCGTCGTCTTGTATCATCTGGGCGGTACCATCCAACTGACCGAGCTGCCGCTCATCCGGGCAGGCTGGCTGTTTGTCGATTTTTTCTTTGTATTGAGCGGCTTCGTCATCGCGGCGGCCTATCGTGATCGGCTGGCGCGGGGGTTTCCCGTCGGGCGGTTCATGGTCCTGCGACTGGGCCGCATCTATCCGCTCCATGTCGCGGTGCTGCTGACGATGGTGGCGTGGGAAAGTGCCCGCCTCAAGCTTGGCGGCGGCTGGGGTCACGAGACCTTCCCGGCGGATCGCGTGCCGAGCGCGGTGCCGGTCAACCTCGCGCTGCTCCAGATTTTCGGCCTGTATGATCGACCGACCTGGAACGGCCCGAGCTGGAGCATTGCGGCCGAGGTGTGGACTTATCTCGCCGCTGCGCTGTGCTTCCAAAAAACGGGCAGGGCGGCGGTGCCGGTGGTGGGGGCGGCGGTGATTGCATCGGGTGTCGCGCTGGCGTTGATCGGCGACGCCTATCTCGATCGCATGGCGTCATGGTCGCTATTGAGGTGCTTCTATGGCTTCGGGCTGGGCGTGCTGGGGTGGCGAGTCTTTGGCCGGGTGTCGCATCGGCGATGGTCGTTGGGACTGGCGACCGTGGCGGAGTGCGGGTTGTTGCTGGCGATCACCTTCTTTGTCCCGCTCGCCAATGCCGATCGCCCGCTCAGCATGCTTTGCCCGCTGCTGTTTGTGGCGGCGGTGCTGGTGTTCGCGCTGGAACGGGGCATGGTCAGCCGGTTGCTGATGCAGCGGCCTTTTGTTCTGGTCGGAAGCCTGTCTTACTCGATTTACATGATCCATATTCTCGCGGTGCCGCGCGCACTAACCCTCGCGCACCTGCTGGGGCCCGTGCTGGGCGTTCGGGTTGCCAGCGACTTGGTCGTCGGCGCGCTGGCGGGTCGCTGGACGCTGGCGGCGCTGATGCTCGCCATCGTTATTGCCTGTGCGCAAGCGACCTATCTCGCCATCGAGCAGCCCTGCCGCGCCTGGTCGCGCCGCCTGGCCGCGCGCTGGGGCGTGAAGTCAGCCGAGGACACCGCGCCCGCGCTTTAGGCAATTCTGCCCGCTCCGTTCGGACCAAGCGCCGTCGAGGCGCGCTGGGGTTGATCGACGCGCGGCAGGGGCCGAAGGAAGGGCACTGGTTAAGGGGTGCAGTTCCGCCTCGGCTCGTGCTAGCGGAACCGACATGATCGAATCAGGAACTTACACGATCCACGGCGACACC